>CALGTK010000318.1 GCA_937904325.1 uncultured Planctomyces sp. | reverse complement strand
CTGCCGGCGGACTTCAGCAACAGACTGCACTGTGGGCGTTCGCTGATTCACTCGCAATCGTCGCCTGTTGCTCCACGAAAGTTACGTCACTTTCGCGAAACCTGGAATGCGAGGGAGGGATGGAGAGAGGGAGGGCGAGAGGGATGGCGAGAGGGATGGCGAGGCTGCTGCTGTCCTGGGAATGCTGCTAATCCGGCCATTTCAAATGACGGTGCAGAAATCGAAATGTGCCTTTGCCGTTGATGGTGTGTGGGCCGTCGAAGAGCTCGATTTCTGTCTGATCTCCGATCTTCAATTGATCATAGTGTCGGCGGACTTTTCCATACTCGCCAAGCACCCACTCTGTCGGAGCCCCTCCGTCGCGGTGACCCTGTTCGACCATGAACGACCGCGGAGACATCAACATGGCCAGCTCGGCATAACTGGCAACGTGTCCCATATTCCACTCCGGGATTTCGTATTCGCCCGTAAAGATGTAACCGTAACGTTCTTCGTTGGTGGTGATTGTCCTGACCCAGTCGGTGAAGTCGCCTGAGCAGATTGACAGACGATATCGATCGACGAAAGGCGGCACGCGCATCGCAGTCTTGCCGCCGTAGGAGAGTCCGTAAAAAGCGATGCGTTCGGCGTCGACCTGCGGCAGGGTTGAAAGCCAGTCCAGCGTCTGCTTGTGCTGGGCGATGATGAAACTGAATAACGAAAGGCCCAGTGGATTCGCCTTTCGCTGGATCGACCGAAACTGATCGCCGCCCCGATAAGGATTCTGCGGCGAGTAGACAATGAATCCCTGGCGGCACAGTTCGTCTGCAAATGCCTTGTAAGATCGGAAGGCGACCGGTGCGCGAGAGATCGTGTCCATTGCCGTTCTTTCCAGTCCGTGCTGGCAGACCACGACGGGACGTTGTTCCCCAGCTTTCAAGTTATGTGGCATCAGCAGAATTCCTGCGGCGATGACGTCAGGTACAACATCCAGCACGACTTCGTATCCGCGGTAGGCGTCGGTTTCGATCATGAGTCGTGTGCGAGGATTCGGCGGTACGCGCGGAGTGCGCAGGCGACCGATCAATTCGTCATGAACTCGGTCCCGCAGTCTGTCTCTTACCGGAAGCCATGCCTCAACCGAAGACAGGTCGGATTTCCAGACGGCGTCGCGTACTCTGTTACTGCGACGCAACAGATTCTGAACGTAGACCTGCATTTCGTCGAATTGCCGTCTCTCACGTTCGCGCAGACTACGAGGAAGATCAGCAATCCTGCTGGTGACGACATCCCACTTCAGCGGGGTCTCATCAAGTTTCGATTCGATACCCAGCCCGGCGGCAAATTCGACGACAGCGTCCGTGCTGCCTGCCGGACCAAGTCCCCTCTGGCCACTCACGGCAAGGACGATTGCGTTCGGCCGGCCGAGTTGTTTGTAGATCGACGCGGCGCGCTGAAATTCCGCTTTGACCGACATGATCGAGTTTGCGTCGATCCGCCCTGGAGCCGCAACTTTTCGCCGGCCAGCTCGAAGCACGGGCGGTCGCGGTACGTCGACTGCGCGGCAGGCCTCAATGACGAGCCGCCGGGGCGCGATCATGCTGGCAATTTCCGCATCACCAAACTCCGTCAACAGTCTCCAGAGATTGCGGTAGATCGGTTCCTGCCAGAGACCTTCCCGCTTTTGGAAATAGCCGGACACCAGCGTCGATTCAATTCGTGAATCGAGCGCCGCTGCGTAAAGTGCCACCAGGCCGCCTTCGCCGGTTCCCGCGACTCCGATGGGGAAGGCGGGCGACTTTGTCTGTTCCAGTAAATCAACAGCGGCAAGCACCTTCTGGACTTCAAAGCCGATGGGGTGCCGTCCCATCTCAAATGCCTGGCGATACAAAAACTCGCGGTGAGTCTGATTCGTGTACGCGACTTCCGGATGCCCGGAGAATTCGTCACTGCGGCTGATCAGCGTTGGAATGGCGACCAGGCAACCGGCTTGCGCCAATCGACGCGCAAACTGCACTTGCTCCGGCAGTCCCTGCAGGAGCCCGCAGAACATCTCGGGTGTCCAGTCAGCATCGGGGATTGCCACGACTCCGGCTCGAATCCGCTCGGGCTTCAGCAGCAGACCCTCGGCTGTAATTCCGTCGAGTACCTGCCACTTTACGGCATACACGGTCACTGTGTCCGTGCGGGCCAGAATCGCTGATTGATCCAGCGTCGAGAGTAACTCGAAACTGAATCGCTGCGGATTTGAAGTCACTCGCGTATCAACCGATCCGATGATTTGACGAAATCGATTGCGGTTGTCAGCGATGCTGGCTGTGTAAGCGTCGTCGCTTGAATAGTCTCGCGGCCACAATCTGCTGCGCCGCTCACGTGATGCAAAGAGTTCCTTTAGACAGAATCGATTTATTCCGTCCACC
>CALGTK010000317.1 GCA_937904325.1 uncultured Planctomyces sp. | reverse complement strand
GATGAAAAGTACCCTACGGGTCGATAAGCTGATAAATAGTCCGTGCAACGTGCCCTGTGATGGCCCACCGTCGGACTGTGCTGAAAGTGTGCTGAAACCATTGCCAAATGATCCCAAACAACCGCAAATGACCAGCAATAACCAGAGACCGCTAAACCATTGGCTGCAAAGGAGTTGTCGCTCAAACTGTTGCACAGCAAGCAGTTGCAATAACCGCTGGCGGATAATCCCCCCCTCTCCGCCTTACGAGCCTGAATCGGCTCGTGTAACCCCGCAGGACTTCGTATAAGTTCCTGCGGGGTTTTGCTTTACGCGGTCCGTTGCGGGATCATGCTGCACCCGTAGGGTCAAAAAACAGCCGAACGTCAAGTCTGACTCAATACTGCAGTTGTGACCGCACGAATTCCGAGATCTCAGCAGCTTGACTCCACGCATCGCGGCTCCGAATCAGGTTGATACGGGCACGACATCGACCGAAGTCAGGGCCGACGCAACCATATAATTCGTCCTTAGCAAAGAAGTTGATGCCCGTCTCAGTTTTTTGACGGCAGTCTGATCGCCCGACCGCACATTTGTTTCGGTGACGTCTCTCTATTGTGCCATCCAATTGTTGCCCGTCCGTCATCCAACAGATGGTGACGGCGATAAGTGGTCCAGGATGTTACAGTATCTCGGCAACCGTGCCGTCACTGTCAGCAAAGCTTTCTGTGCTGACGCCAAGTCCCTGCAGCATCGTCACGAACAGATTTGACAGTGGCTTGTCGACGTGTGTGGCCTTTTTCTGCCATGGTTCTGTTCTGCCGTCCCACGCACCTGCCTGAGCATTGGCTCCGACTAAGTTGAGATACTGGCCATGTTTGAAGCCCATGTTCTTTCCGCCGGTCAGAATCAGGGGATAGTTGCGGGAGAGGTGAAAAGCGCTGGACGCTGATCCGAACAGCAGCAGCGTGTTGTCGAGCATGCTTCCTTCTCCGGCCGGTTCCGGAGTCTGCTTGAGCTTCATTGCGAATCGGCCGTATTCCTCGTTCAGAAAACGACAGTAGATCCCGAAGTTCTTCCATCCGTCCGGGTTCTTCGTTTCATGTGACAACTGATGAGCCAGGCTGAATCCGACGGCCCGGGCCAGATGGTCGCTTTTTCCGACTCCGTTTTCTCGACCAATCTGGTAAGTGGCTACTCGGGTCGAATCGGTCTTAAATGCCAGATAGATCAACTCAAACATTGTCTGAACGTAGAGACGGGGTTCGTCGGGAGTCAGTTCGAGATTGAGATGGTCTGCGCCCACAGTTGGCAGCGGTGTCTTGATCCAGCGTTTTGCCTTCTCCACCTTGATCTCCGCCTCACGCACAGAATCCAGATATTCGTCCAGGCTTTTCTGGTCCTGTGAAGAGAGTCTTTTCCGCATCCGTCGGGCGTCTGCCAGCAGATTATCCAACGAGCTTGAACTAAGCGCGAGTCGGCGCGCGGCATCTTCGTCACTCTTTACGAACAGCATGTCGAAGACTCGTTTCGGCCGGTGTTCGGCCGGGACCGCTCTGCCGTTTCGGCTGAACGACAGTGTATGAGCACCGCGTGGCGTCCCTGTGCCTCCATCGGTCGACATTACCAGTGATGAAAACCGCGTCTGCTCTCCGACGTGTGCCGCGTACAACTGGTCCAGTGAAATCGTATTCCTGTACGGCCCGTCGTATTCAATTGCGGCTGCGGTCAGAAACTGGTCTGCATTCGAATGACCGTGGATGCTGCGTACCGCCGGATGAGAGAACCCGGCAAACACTGTCAGGTCATCCCGCAATGGCTCGAGCGGCTCCAGAACGTTCGTGAATGTGAACTCTTTCCCGTTGCCCAGCGGGAACCAGGCCCAGTTCCTGTATGCCGGGTCTTCGGGGAGTGGCATCGGGACGCCGTCGGGAAAATAGAAACAGGCCAGACGTCGGGGTTGTGAAGTTTCTTCTGACGCTCTGGCCAGCGACGTCGCGAACGTTTCGAACAAAGGCAGCGCCAGTGCCAACCCGGTGCCACGGAGAAATCGACGACGATCAAGTGAATTCATATTGAGATTCATGTCACTACTGCTTCTATTGATTTGAAGGTTGAGTCTGAACCTACGAATCCAGCACGGCCGGAACGGAGTCCAACCTGCTTCTACTTTGACCGAAACAACTCACTCGTAGCCACCATCCGAATCATTGTCGCCAGTCCATCGCCCTGCCGACGCACGTCAGCCGTTATTCTGTCGATACTTGAGTGGTCAGCAAAGGTCAGTGGCCGCCCCAGAGCGTAAGTCGTCATCTTATGGACCATCGCGCGGACGAACTGGTCCTGACGATTTTCCAGGAGAAACCGCTTAAGCCCTTCCATCCCGTCCAGTTCCTGGCTGTTGAATAGCAGACCGACTGCATCGACGGGCTTCCCATTGACCTGATCACGCCAGCGACCAATCGCGTCGTAGTTCTCGAAAGCGATTCCCCAAGGATCAATCTTTGCGTGGCACGACATGCAGGCTGCGTGGTTACGGTGATCTTCTATCCGTTCTTTCAGCGTCATCTTCGCAATCTCAGGATTAGCGAGATCAATTTCCGGCACGGCTGGTGGTGGCGGAGGCGGAGGATCGTTGAGGAAGCTCTCCAGCAGCCAGATCCCGCGTTTGAGCGGGTGAGAATCAGTGCCGTCCGAATTCATCGCCAGGAGCCCCGCCTGGGTCAACAGTCCCCCGCGTCTCTGTCTGGCATCAAGTTTGACGCGCCGAAAATGATTGCCGTGGACGCCAGGCAAACCGTAATGCATCGCAAGCCGTTCATTCACCATCGTGTAATCGGCATGAATGAAATCCAGCACGCTGGCATCATGCCGCAGGACCTCATGAAACATCGCGACTGGCTCGTGCTGCATCGCTTCTTTAAGCAGCGGATCGAAACCCCCGACATGCTGTTTGATGTCCAGAAAGTCCAGCAGTTGCATGTCCAGCCACTGGCGAACGAAGTGTTTTGAAAGCCTTTCGGAGCGGGAGTCGGTCAGCATGCGTCTGACCTCGGCTTCCAGGACTTTCGAGTTGCCCAGTTCTCCACTGTCTGCCAGCTTTAACAGTTGGGCATCGGGCACACTGCACCACAAAAAGAGGGCCAGACGCATGGCCTGCTCATGTGCCGATAGCTCTTCTGATTTCGTGTGGCGGGGTTCATGCGACTCGCCCGCAGCCTCGTCCTGAACGACGTAAAGGAAATCTGGTGATGACAGGATAGTCGCCAGCACTTCGACCATCGTTTCATCGAAACCGTCGCACAGTTTGCGAATCGTATGAAAGAGTTCAATCTTCTGGTCAATCTCGTTTTCGGCAACTCGTCTACGCCAGACGCGAGACATGAATGCGGTCAACACTTCTCGCGCATAAACCGATTCGTTGTCGCTGTTCGCGCTGTCAATAAAAATCTGCTGCTGAGACTTCGGTGGCCATTGGTCGTAAACGGGAGCGGAGACCTCTACATAGTCGAGCCGAATATCGCCTTGCGAGGCCGAACTGTTGACCAGTCGGATGTACTCCGAGGGATTGGGCATCGTGCCCATTGGCGATGTTTTTCGCACTGAGTTGCGAGGATAGATCTCGCCGAGTGGTACATCCCATTGATAGATCTCCGGGGCATCCGGAGCGGCTTTGATGGGAACGTCTTCCGTGCTGACACGGAGAACAGCGCGTCCTTCGTTGCTGGCTCGCCAGCCGAATTCAAGCTGCATGCTCGGGATTCGCGTCTCTTCCGCGGAAACCCGCGATGCTCGCACGCGGACTCGCATGATCCCTTCGTCGGGAACCCGGTTGCCCAGTTCAACAATCAGGTTGTGGTTTCGCCCCTGAGGAATGACGGCGACATGATCAAACGACTCGGGCACTTCCAGTCGGGAATCGGTCGGTTTAGATGCATACTTCGCGCCGTAATATTGCCAGGTGGCCCGGGCGGTTCGGCCAGTCGGTAATTCCTGGTAATAAGTATTACCGTACGGTTTGTTG
Source organism: uncultured Planctomyces sp. (assembly GCA_937904325.1). Lineage (GTDB taxonomy): Bacteria > Planctomycetota > Planctomycetia > Planctomycetales > Planctomycetaceae > JABMPE01. Next base: position 13,983 of record CALGTK010000317.1, on the reverse strand, counting down.
AAAGTCGCGGTGAGCCGATCCATCTCCTGCTTTTGTTTCTCCGGATCGTCTTTGAATTTTTCCTTCAGCTTTTCAAGCTGCTCCGCCTGCTTCGGCCACTCGATTCGGGCGGCGTCTTTCATTGTGACACCCCAGTGAAGCACGGGAGGTCGTTCGCCAAGCACGGTCGCACGTCTGAGAGCTTTCCGGGCAAGCTGACGATACGTTTCGAACTGCACCACAGACATGTGCAGCATTTCCGAGCTGTTCTGAAATCCGTCTTCAGAAGCCGGTTCCGGTGGCAGGTCTTTCGCAAAGTCGTACGGCAGTCCCAGGATGTCCTGCAGTGCGTAGTTGTATTCGTAGACAGTCATGCGCCGAAACGACGAATACACTCCTGTTGCCCGACGCACCGATGACGCAAGCTGGAGTTCGCGGGAAAGCCATGCAACCAGGGTGCTGCGATCAGCGTCCGTCAATTGGACTTCGTCTGGCGGAGGCATCTCGTCATTGCTCAGTACTGCCAGGACCTCAAGCCACCAGTCGACATCTTTGCCCTGCAGCAGATTGGGATTCAACGTGTCGATCCGGATATTGCCTTCCGCGGTTTCGGCGCCATGACATCGCACGCATGACCGTTGCAGAATGGGCTTAATCGCCTTCTCGAATGCAGCAAGATTGGCTTTCGGAACTTCAGCATCGACAGCAGGCGGCAGTTGCTGAAGATACTTCGAGCGTTTTGCTCCAGCCGCTTTCAGCTCTTCGAACGTCCGGCGTACGACATGCGGTTCCGGACTGTCTTCGCCAACCGAGTGTCTGCCAATCGTACAGAAAAAAATGACCAGCAAAATCAGAGATAGATGCTTCACAGTGTCCCGTTCTCATTTTCAACGACGTTGGATGTCTTATCGAACGTTCGGCGACCGCCGGTCGAGTTGCTCTTTCCGTGACACTCAATTTTATGGACTGCTCGACCTGGTTCCGTTATTACAAGTGTATCGCGATCATCAAAGTTCGACACCGCAAATGCCAGACACAAGGTTGAAGCCTGGCGCCAGGACTACATCAATCATCGACCACACAGCGTTCTGGGCAACCTGGCCCCCAGAGAATTCACTGAGTCCAGCCTGGTAATTCCGGACAGATTAACGACCACAGATTTTCTCACCAAAGATAGTTCAGAAAATGGAGGCAGGTCACCGCCAGCACCCGCTCACAACGCATCCACCGCCTCACCCGGATCACTCGCAGCCAGCCCGCATTTTGACTTCGGCGTCAGCCCGAACTGTGCCAGGAAGCTGTGGAAGCGACCGCTCAGAATGGCATCGCAGTAGCTGCCGATTCGCAGTCGGCATGGTTTCGGAGTGACATGCAGAAGATGTAGACTCGGTGACAGTGTCAAATTGGAACGACGCCACCCCGAGCCCTTCGATTTGCAGTTCTTATTCCACTTACGATTCGTCCACCTGTAGGCGGACTACAAACGACACGGCAACGATGACAACTCGCGACCTGACATTTCTGAAACGGCTGCGGCTTCTTGCTACGGCCGAGGGGATTTCGACACTGATACTGTTTGGCATCGCGATGCCTCTGAAGTATTTCGCTGGGATGCCGATGGCCGTGCGGATTGCCGGTTCGGTGCATGGGTTTCTGTTTGTGTGCCTCGCGGTGATGTTTGTTCTGGCCGTGAAGAAGGTGCCTCTGGCGAGTGGGCTCGCAGTCGCAGGAATCATCGTGTCTGTGTTTCCGTTCGGACCGTTTGTGTTTGACCGTCGGCTGGCAAGTATCGCCGAACCTGAAGCTTGAGCTACGAACAATGTGAAGCCGCCTTGAGGGCGCCGGAATAGATGCCCACAGTGAGGGACAAGCGGAGAAACTGCGGTAGTGAGCGCAGTGCAGGCCGTAGCGAGCGACTCACACCGCCTCACTCGAAGCCAGCCCTCGTTTTGACTGCAGCGGAACCCCGAACTGCAGAACATACCGGCCGGTCGCTTAAAACGTCGTCGTTGTCAAAGCACGCGGCATGATTTCGGAGTGTGGTCAAACAACTCGACTTGAATTGCCTCAAAATCCCGGTCCCGAAGGATGGTGCTGACGGCGTCTTCGAAGTTCTCAGACTTTCACTTGTCTGGTCTCACCAATCCACCAGTAGACGGACATACTTTTCGATGAACAGCATCCGATGTGGATTAAGGGTATCTGACGGCAGTAGTATAAATCATTCTGTTGCAGACGGCCCGGTCACGCCTGTGCCGGTTACCTGATCAAATCTGTGCAGGCCAGACAACATGAGGGATGTGAGTCCATGAAAACCGATCATGTGTACCCGTTTGTGGTATGGAGCTGCGTTGTAGTCTTAGCAGGTTCTGCAAGAACGGTCTGTGGTCAGCCCTCCTCAACAACTCGCAACGTTCCCACAAAGGTTGGCAGTGTTCCGGTAGCCGAGGTTCTTCAGCGACTGGGCGCCAAACTTGAGGGGGGCGTTTCCAGCGATTTGCTCGAGAATTACGTCAATCACTTCGACCGCACCGATCCCAACAGAGATGGAAAGCACACTCGGGAGGAATACGTCGAAAAAGGACGATATATGACGCCTCAGGCACGAGCCGGCATCTTCCGGGCATCCGATGGAAACGGAGATGGGGTCGTGACCAGGAATGAATACGTGCTCAACCGAATAGTGACGGATGAAGCCAAAATAATCGTCCAGAAGATGGACGACGACCAGAACGGTCTGGTTGAACGGGAAGAGTTCGTCAGGCACGCCACGAAGCTGCTTGCCGACGCCGGCCTGGCTGGCCAGGTGTTTTCCTCACTGGATACAAATGCCGACGGGGAACTCCCCGTCCCGGAATACCTGCAGGTCTGGGGCAAGTGGGCTCGAACGGGGCGGAAACCCGCTGCGGAACGGATTGCCGCCCGGCAGGCTGAAGTCAGGAAGACATCCGACAGCAAGTCTTCACCATCGAGATCCCGACGACCTGGCGGAGAACCACCCGACGGACGGACAGGCGGACCACCCGACGTCGATGAAATCTTTAAACGCTTTGATGGCAACAGGGATGGAAAACTGCAGAAGCAGGAAATCCCCGAGTTTGTTCAGCAATTCATTCTGCCGGCGGATGCAAACCAGGACGGCGCGGTGACAAAATCTGAGTTGCATACAGCTCGACAACGACAGGACGGACGCCCCGGTGGCAATTCGCCAGGCCCCCCGGAACGCAAAACGGCAACGGGAAGACCAGGCAACAACCGTGCCGGCAACCGCAGTAAAAGATCATCAGAACCCGGTCAACAGGGCGCGTCGTCCCGAAACCGCGAGAGAACTGCGAGACAGTTTGTGGAACGTGCCATGAAGTTTGATGCGGACAAAGACGGGAAACTTGACCGTCAGGAACTGCTGAAACTGGCGGAGGATCAAAGCCGCCGCCCGAAGACAGAAAGTCGGCCACATCAACCCGCTCCTTGATGTCTCGCATCACAACACTTCCAGCGGTCCACGGACTCACCCGGAACACTCGAAGCCCTGCCTGCATTTTAACTTCGACGGAAACGCGAACTGTGCCACCAGCCTGCGGAAGCGACAGTCTCACCGGTCAGAAACGGCTTCTCAGTTGTTGCCGACGCAGTTGTTGCCGACGCAGTGGCATGGTTTCGAAGTGCCATGCAGGGAAAGCAAACTTCGGGCTGTTGCCACAATTCCATGCGACTGTACAGTTCGCAGGGCTACAGACCACCGATTCCAGAGGCTGTTCGCACTCCCGGCCAAAGCAATCAAATCATGACTTAACGAGTGGTACCGTCCACGACACACATGATAGAAAGCCGAACGAATGGGGTCGAAACACACTGAACCTGGCGTGATCGGTCGGTTCTTCATACTGGTCTTCTCCGCCGGAATGGGATTTGGAATTCCCTGCTTAGCTGTACAGAAACTTCTGCAAGCACAGTCCATAGCTGAATTAAGCAGAAACCCCGCCAGCCTGTTTCTGCTACTGATTCTTTTGCTGTTCTTTGTGGCATGCGGCTGTGGCGGTATCTGGTTAAGTCTGGCGTGGAAGCATAGAACTCCAGAAGAACTGGGCAGAATGCAGTCGCGTCCCTCTGCTGATCGGCCCGGGATCTCACAGGACGCACTGGTGTACCGGTTTAACAAAGTGAGTAAATCTGCGGCGGTCTACGTTGACCATACCGGCCAGATGCTCCACTTCTACAATTGCCATACCCCGCGAAAATTCCTGGCCTTGACCGCATCCAGATGGTTCAGCTGCACAATCAACGAACTTCAAGGAGCCATCCCTTTTACACCACCCCGACGATATGGTGGTCAGTCCGTTGAGTCTCTGTATGTACTGACTACCAGCGGTAAAGCCATAATTTCTGGAACTGAAACTGGCTATGAGGAAATTCGGGACATCATCAGGCAGCTTGTGCCGGTAGCAGACCCGCAAGCCTCGACTGAGCACCCCTTGATGCCGCTGGCCTGCCTTTTTGGGGGCATCGTCGGATTGATTGCCGGATGGCAGTTGACACCGAGTAACTCCAATGATGAGACAATGACCCAGTACATCTTTTTCGGTACTGCTTTTGGTGCTGCCACAAGTGGTCTGCTGGTCTGGTTTGCAGGTCGCTTCCTGAGAATCAACCTTGCAGTGCCAATGGGGTCAAGTCTCTACGGAAGCGTCTTTGGACTGCTGGTGTCACAGTTCCTCACCCCCTGGACCGGATGGAGCACAAAACCGCTCGTCGTCCTGGCAATAATTGGCGCAGTCGCGGGCGGCCTACTTGGATTCTGGGCGGAGTTCAAAAACAAAACTACGATCAGATCCGCGAAGGAAAAAAAGTCCCACCGACGCAAATCACCGGATGACATCTCTGAAAGCGACGCGGGACCTGCCCATGACGACCACAGTTGAACATGGAAACGCATCACGACACTACCGGAGAGTACCCCTCGGTCAAGGGTGACAAAAGTGATGCCAGTGCGCACGACAGGTACTGAGAACAGGTCGTCCAGCAGTAAGAAAGGTGCTGGGCTTTACGATATTCTGCTGGATGCTCTTTGCTGTGTGATGGTCTCTGACGGCAAAGCTTCACACGATGAAAAGGCGACGATCCAGGGCATCCTGGAAAAGGTCAAGTCACCACACTCCGCTCAAGACGTCAACAGTTCAATTGAGTCCTTCATCAAGCAGGTCAAAGAACAAGGCTTCTCACCAGTTCTGAAGGCAGTACTTGAAGAAACACGTAAATTCAAAAAGCGAGGCAAACAGAAGACTCTGCTTAAGGCGTTTGCTCTGGTTGCGAAATCTGACGGAGGTGTCGATGAAGCAGAGCGTAAAGTAATCGCCAGGTTCAAAGCTGTCCTTCAGGAGAGTCCTCCGGAAAATTGAGACAACCGGCCTGAGTTCAGTGACCCCATAGTGTCAAAAAAATCCGCCGTGCTGTTTGCCAGGACATTTGGAGCTTTTCGAACTGCGCTCTTGACCTGCCCATAAACCGCGACCAGTTCCAGATTGCCATGTCACAGCCAGCATTCTTCACAAAAGTGACAGATCAGCATCCCCCCGATTCAATGTGAACTGATCTGATCGCTTTCATGGACGTTCGTAAAGCAAGTCATTAATCTCCCGAAAGTCTCCATAATTGTCACTGATTCAGTGAGCCTGAACGTCATTCCAGATGACAGCTGGCCGAAGAAGCGACATTTACGGACGCCTGGTGACACGCTGGTTCGGATTGACGCAAATTGCAGACTCGGTGATGCTTCCGCTCTACTCGTCGAACTGGAGCGTTCGACGGAGGGCTGAGGGACTGGTCCGTGGGTGGTGCAGAGATTCTCTTTGCGCGAAGACGATCGTGAACGATGACTGCCAAGGGAATGGCTCATGTACAGGCTGCTTTTGTGTACGCGGTATCTACGGACGCGGTTTATCGCTCTGGCCAGCATTATCAGCGTGATGCTTGGCGTGGCGACGATGATCGTCGTGAACAGCGTGATGTCCGGCTTCTCGTACGAGATGCGAACGCGGATCAATGGGATCCTTGCCGACGTCGACATTGAGACGAACAGCCTGAACGGCGAAGCCGACGCTGAACAATTGATGGCCCGTGCCCGCGCGGTCACTGGTGACCGCATTGAGGCAATTTCAGCGACTGTTGAAGTTTTCGGACTGCTGCATTTTCGCCGTGGCGGACAATGGATTCCGCGCCCGGTCACTCTCGTCGGTATCGATCCTGAAGCCGAGTCGAAGGTCAGCCCGCTACAAGGGCACCTCGACAGCTTTCGAGATATTGTCGAAGACGGTGTAATAACTCGCCGTCGCCTGCGGTCGGAAAGTGCAAGCCCAAACTGGAATCTAACAGAGGAAGCTCTCGCTTACCGCACGGCCTGGAAGGAGCGGCAACGTCTATTCTTTCAGCCAGCGCCGAGCGATCTTAATTCATTGGAAGAGCAACCGGCCGAGCAGCTCATGCCGGAAGAACCGGTCTTTGATTCCGGCGAGTCACGCGGAACGCCAAACTTTGATGAGACCAGCAGTCAACCTCAGGAACTGGGCACTCTGGCAACAGCGGATGCGATTCCAGCGACAAAACATAGGCCCGCCGTTGGTCCCGCACAGATCACGAATCAGGATTTTGAATGGGCAAGCCAGGACGACGATGGCTCGCAGAAAATCATTCATACTTCTGCCACCCGGGAAGCAGACCTTGCTGACTCTGGCCGTGGTGCTGACGACCCGTTCCAGAACCTGATGGTTCCGGACGAGCTGATCAAATCGGATGCTGCCGGCAATTCCGAAAACAACGTCGACGCTCCGCTGCACGGTCGGCTCTACATTGGCGCAGGTCTTGTCGAAATTCTGCGTGAGGATCCTCGGACGAGTGGCGTCAAACTTGAGCGGATGGTACACCCTGGTGACGACGTAAAAATCAGCACGGTCAGTGCTGGCAGTCCGCCTGAGCCACGTCACTTCTTTGCAACGGTCGTTGACGTCTACAAAAGTGGGATGAGCGAGTACGACTCCAATCTTGTCTTCTGCAACCTGGAATACCTTCAGGAAATGCGCGGGATGATTGATCCTCAGTCAGGCAAGGGTGCTGTCACGACACTGAAGCTTCGGCTGAAGGATTATGAAGACGCACCAGATGTCGTTCGCAGTTTGCAGAATGCTTTTCCGCCGCACCTCTTTACTGTTCGTACATGGGAACAGAAGCAGGGCCCGCTGCTGGCGGCTGTCGATATTGAAGCAGCGATCCTTAACGTTCTGTTGTTTCTGATTATCGCAGTCGCCGGTTTTGGAATCCTCGCAATCTTTTACATGATCGTTGTCGAGAAAACGCGGGACATTGGAATTCTGAAAGCCCTCGGAGCCAGCTCGCGCGGCGTGATGACGATTTTTCTTTCCTACGGTCTTGCTTTAGGCCTGGTCGGAAGCGGCGTCGGAGCGGTGCTGGGACTTTTGTTCGTTCGCTACATCAACGAGATCGAAGCGTTACTTGCAATTATCATGGGACGCAAGGTGTTCGACGAACGGATCTACTACTTCCCCAGCATCCCTACTCAGGTCAACGCGTTCATGGTGATCTCCGTCGCGTTGGGGGCGATCGTGATTGCAGTGCTGGCCAGCGTGTTGCCTGCCCGACGAGCCTCACGTCTGCACCCGGTTCAGGCACTAAGGTACGAGTGACGCCTGGCTCCGCTGTGCCCGTTACTCCCAACCAGAACTGGTACGTCGACCGCACCTCATGTCACGGCTCAACTGCGAACAATCTTTAATTGCAAACGGAAATGAATCATGCCTGCCTTTCCACAACCTTCGACAAACGACGCTTCCACACGACATCTGTCCGCCGTCGCTATCGAAAAGGTTTACATGAAGGGCCAGCACCGAATCCCGGTTCTGCGCGGTGTCGAAATGCACGCCCATCGTGGCGAGTTCCTTTCGATCGTGGGACAGTCGGGAAGCGGTAAGAGTACATTGCTCCACCTGATGGGGCTCCTTGATCAGCCAACTGTTGGCGAGGTCCGACTGCGATGTGAAGGAGCTGACGGAGCGCCAACGGAGACTCTCCGAGTCGACAATCTTCCGCCAGTGACACGCGACGTTATTCGAAATCGAGTCTTCGGTTTCATTTTTCAGTTCTATCACCTTCTACCCGAATTGAACGTCCTCGAAAACGTGCTTGCTCCGCTGATGATCCGCGATTCAGCGCTGCAATACTGGAAAAAACGACACGAGTACCGTGACCAGGCAAACACCATTATCGAGCAGGTTGGACTCTCGCACCGCCTGAAGCATCGTCCATCCGAATTGTCGGGCGGAGAAATGCAGCGAGCGGCCATCGCACGAGCACTCGTCGCACGCCCGGAGGTTCTGCTTGCCGATGAACCAACCGGAAACCTGGACGCTCAGACTGGCCGCGGCATCATGGACCTGCTGTGTTCGCTAAATGAGGACCACGGTCTGACCATCGTGATGGTCACTCATGACGACTCAATCGCCGAGCAGTCTCACCGGATCGTCAGACTCGCCAACGGTAACGTCGAACGTCTGGAAAAGGTCGCTGCCTGACCTTTGGTTCGCAGGGCCGATGATCCAGTCAAACTCGCCACGCGACATCCCAATCGCAAGCTTTTTGTGCCGATCCAGTGTCTGCTGCGGAAATTGATGCCGCTGAGCGTAGACGACGGTTGACCATTCGGCAGTGATGCTGCTTCAATGCTTGCCCGTATCAATTTTCCTCGACGTCCGCGCTCGTCACGGTCGCCACACGCCCGGAGTTTCCTGCATGTCGCAGAAGGTTTACATCACTGGCAAGCTCGTCTCTAAAGAAGAGGCAACGATTAACGTTTACGATCACGGGCTGCTGTACGGCGACGGCGTTTTTGAGGGGATCCGCGTCTATGGTGGCAAAGTCTTTCTTCACGAAGAACACATCGCTCGTCTCTACGAAAGCGCTCTGGCGATCCGACTGCCTATTCCGATGTCGACTTCAGAAATGATCGACGCCGTCGAAATGACTGTTAAGGAAAACGGAATTGTCGATGGCTACATTCGGCTGGTGGTGACTCGTGGCGGCGGAAGTCTGGGGCTGGATATTCGAAAAACGTCCGATCCTCAAGTGATCATCATTGCTGACACGATCACGCTTTACCCTGAAGACATCTACAAGAACGGGATGCAGCTGATCACGGCGAGTACAATCCGCAATCACCCCGGCGCGCTGAGCGCTCGAATCAAATCGCTCAACTACCTCAACAACATCCTGGCGAAAATTGAGGGTATCGACGCCGGCTCGCCCGAAGCCTTAATGCTCAACCATAAAGGTGAAGTCGCCGAGTGCTCAGGTGATAACATCTTCATCGTGAAGGATGGTGTCCTGAAGACTCCCGGCCCCGACGCTGGAATTCTCGAAGGCCTGACTCGCAATGCCGTGATGACAATCGCCCGTGAAAGTGGTTACGAAGTTAAGGAATGCGTTCTGCTTAGACACGACATTTATATCGCCGACGAATGCTTCCTGACCGGCAGCGCCGCGGAAGTTGTCCCCGTCGTCAGCCTGGACGGACGAGACATCGGCGAAGGGACTCCGGGGCCGGTCACGCTGGAGCTTCTCAAAAAATTTCAGGCATTTGCAAGGTCGTAGTCTTCGAACAATGAAATGCTGATTGATTGAGAAATCAGCGGACAGATCATACGACCAAATTGCCTCATGCCTGAAAACCTGAGGTATCTTCCTTATTCATAACAAAAAATGTCCGGAAAGGCTGGGCAGGCAACATTGACCCGACTTTAATTATTCTGCCGTCGTAAACCTCTTTACTTTCCTGAGTGGTCTTGCTTCTCCGAAGAATCAAACGTTGGTTACCCAAACAATTCGGAGTTCAATTTCACAAGCAGTGCGTTTAAATCGCCACTTACTGCTGTCAGTTCAGAAACTTCTTCAAAATTGCCTGCTAAGATCGAGCGGCCTTGTGGGGATACTGACCAGGCTGGTAACTCGGCCTGCACTGAGTTCCTCATATTCGTGGAACAGACAAATCGAACGTGATTAATTTCGTCTCTAGCTGACATTTTGTGCGTGAGCTAACCCGCAGTCAGATCGGCATTTTTGGCTACATCCTGTCGCTGATGCCCCAAACGTGCGATTAGCGGATTATCGCACCGCATGATGAGCGACCAGTCTGCAGACTTAAAAGAATGACGGATCACTTCAAAGCTAAAAAAATCAGACATGCGAATTAAAACGTTGATTACCGATGACCGGCTTTCGATCCGATATTTTAACGACAATCCTGTTCATCGATTTGATGAGCGGCAGCGGCCATGCCAATTGCTCCTGACGTCCGGGTATCTGGCGATCGGAGCAATTCTTTTCGTCGTGCCATCCGCCGATGCTCAATTCGAAGCCGCTGCGGCCGCTGCCAGCAAAGCAACAGCCGCCGCTGTTGCAGCGGCCAACGTTTCGACAAAGCCATCGTCAAGCAATTCAAAGTCGGAATCGAAAAAGACTGAACAGAATGAAGATCAGAAAGGTGGCGAAGGCGAAAAGAGTTCCGACGCCATCGAACGACCTGTGGATCCAGAGACACCACCTGACCCTGATGAATTAAAGGCAACGCCAAATGAAGCGGGAATGCTTCGGCTGAATTTTCAGGGCCAACCCTGGCCGGACGTGATTCGCTGGCTCAAAGATGTTTCGAAGAAGAGTCTCGACTGGCAGGAATTGCCAGGAGGCTATCTCAACATTTCCACGCATCGCGAATATACCGTCGAAGAAGCTCGCAACATCATTAACCGACATCTGCTCGCACGTGGCTACACGATCATCATTCGTGAAGAGATGATGACGGTCGAAAAGATCGACAAGCTGAACCCGGCGGTGGTACCACGCGTAACGGCAGAAGGACTGGATCAACGCGGCAACTATGAGTTCGTTAAAGTTTCGTTCACGCTGACCGCACTCGTGGCGGGCCAGGCGGCCGAAGAGCTCAAACCGATGCTCAGTCCTAACGGGAAACTTCTTCCGCTTGCCAAGACCAACCGACTGGAAGCAATCGACTCCGTTATCAATCTGCGTGAGATTCGCGACATCCTGATTGAAGAACAATCTGGAGACGGCATCGAACGTCGCGTCTGGCAGTTTGAACTTGAGCATGTCCGAGCGGAAGACATCGTCGACCCGCTTTATGCGCTGCTGGGAGTGCAGAAAGCGGTAGCTGGGCCCATGTCCTCATCACAGATGCAGCAGTTTCAGAAAATGATTCAGGCAGCCGCAAAAGGTAAAAGTGCAGTTCCAGAGGAACAGAAGTTTCAGATTGTGCCAGTTCCTCGCGAAAATGTTTTGCTGGTCACTGGCCCGGCCGACAAGATCGCGACAATTGCAGACGCAATCAAATTGCTCGACCAGCCGTCACTACGATCTCAGTCGGTTCTCGATTCCATCCAACGAACAGAAGTCTATCGACTGGAAAACTTCGACCCGGAAACTTTTATCGAAACCGTTCGGGAACTCGGTGGGCTGTCACCTTTGACTCAGATTCGAGCTGACGAATCTCGAGGAGCCGTTATCGTCAGTGGTTCCAAAGTTGACCATCTTATTCTTAGTGAACTTCTCGAAAAGATCGACGGCACGAGCCGCGAATTTCACGTCATTCCGCTTCGCAAGCTGGATGCTGAATACGTTGCTGGATCGATCAAACTAATGATGGGCGAAGACGAGGAGAAGAAAAACAACTTGAATCCCAGCTATTACTACAACAGATACAGCTCAAGCAGTTCGTCTTCACGGAGCAAGAAGTCCAATGACAAGTTCACAATCGACGCCGACGTTGAATACAACCGGCTTCTGCTACGATGTACAACCTTCGAGCTGGAGCAGGTACAGGATCTGTTAATCAAACTCGGCGAACTGCCCCGGCCTGGCGGAAACCCATTACGACGCCGAGTATTCGAGGCGGGGGATCTTGAGGACTCGATGTTACTGATCGAGCGATTGCAGAAAGTCTGGCCATCGCGAGCGGCTAACGAGTTAAAGGTTATCCCACCGGTCATCGAGCCGCAAAAGAAAACAATCGTACCGCAGGGGCCCAATTCTCCCGACGTGCTCGAACCTCTCAAACCGGGCACAGAAGCCGATGGCAAAAACAATGTAAGCGATAAACCAGTAAAGACGGCAACCTCGAGTCCGGATTCATCTCCAAATCCGTTTCTGTCTGATAGCCAGCTGCTCTTTCGAACTGCCAGTCAGTCACAGGTCGTTGAATCTGATGATACGGATGCCGCAGCAAGCTCACAGCCAGCAGCAGAGCAATCACCTTTCACGCCTGAAATCGACAAAGATGTGGCTGACGAAGCCTTAAGAAAACTTGTCGAACGTATTCGCGCTAAACAACAACAGGAAGCTCTTCGATCGACTCCGTCGTCCAGCCAAGCCGATCTACCTTCCACTTCCAGTCCACCGCCGATTCAGATTCGCATCGGGACCAATGGAGAAATCTACGTCGAATCCGATGACACGGCCGCGCTTGATCTGCTCGAAGAAGTCATGGATGAATACGCTCCGCCGAAACGCGATTGGAAGGTCATCCAGTTGCAGTACCCTCAGACCTGGGCATACGGGATTGAGGTCATTTTGAAGGACATCTTCAAGGAGGAGATCGACGCATCTGAAACCGAAGACAGCGGGATGCGCTATAGTCAGTATTACGGTTACAACCGCGGCGGTTCGAGCAACAGCAGTGAACCGCGACGACTGTCGGTCCGCAAGCCGCTGAAGATTATTTCCGACCGAGACTCTCACACGATCCTCGTTCAGGGAGCCTCTGACGAGCAACTCCGAATGATCGAAGAGTTGATTGAGATCTACGACAAGCCTCAGTCAACCGAGGCGAGGTCGATCCGAAAGACGCAAATCTTCAAGATCCAGTATTCAAAAGCCAAGGTGATCGCAGCAGCTCTTAAAGAAGTCTATCGCGACCTGTTGAGCGAAAACGACAAGGCTCTGCAGGAAGGAAAGGGCAACAAAAAAGAAGACCGTCCGGCCGAAAGAAGTTACACTTACATCTATGGCGGAGGTAGCGAAGGTGAAGGCCAGGAAGAGCCGATCAAGTTTAAGGGGCTGCTGTCGATCGGTGTCGACGAAACATCCAACATCCTGATCATCTCGGCGACAGAAGGGTTGCTGAACAATGTCTCTCAAATCATTGACCAACTGGATCAGGCGGCTCAGCCAAATTCTTCATTCCGGGTCGTACAGATCAAGACTCACGTTAACTTGAACGACCTGCAAAAGAAACTTCAAAACATGCTCGCTCTAAAGCCATCTCAGCAGCAACAGAAGAATCAAAACGGCAATCGGCAACCACAAAACGGCAATAATTCCAACGGCAAACAGAACGGGAATTAGACGCCCGTCGCAGTGTCGCAGTAGTGCCAGTCAAGATAGCCAGTCAACATGCCATCGCCCGTTGACGTACGGGCTTGCGACAGCCTCGTGCAGACATCATTCTGTAGTGAACCCCTAAGGCTCTGGTCGATCTGGCCGAACTTCGATCACTTCAGACTGTGCGTTACTGCATGTCACAAAACCAACATTCACATCTTCGGCCGATGCCTCTGCTGGGCATTCTCTGCCTGTTTGCCGGCGCGGGAATGTTTTACACGACCGACCAGTTGGTCGGGCGAGCGGGTGAGTGGAGCCTCTATGTTTCGGTCATTGGCCGGCTCATCGGTATCATCCTGATTCTTTGGGGAATTCGACTGATTGCCGGTCGGTTTGCAAGAGCCGGCTCCAAAGTCGGCAGGCTCAACCGCAATCGAGTGATGCTGCCGCGCGAAGGCATGATGTATCTGCTGATCATGATCGTTGCGTTCGTTGCTTCCCTGATCGGCCGATCAAACATGCTCATGCTCGTTTTCTCGATCATGGCAGGACCGTTTATCGTCAATGGCTGGGTGACGTTCTCACTGCTGCGGCGTAACCGCGTAAAGCGAA
>CALGTK010000316.1 GCA_937904325.1 uncultured Planctomyces sp. | reverse complement strand
GAAGAAAAATGATCCGCCGTCGAAGAAGAACAAGAAAAGCGGCGGTAAGAAAAGCAGCGGTAAGAAGAGTAAGAAGAAGAGTAAGAAGAAGAAGAAGTCGAGTTCAGACGATGATGATGATGGTGGTTCCGACGACGACGACGACTAGTTGTTGTGATCAGCCTGGTCCCTTGAGAGAATTCTGCCGATGGCCTGCAGGCAAACAGAGTTGTATCCGGCGTATGCCGGCAGCAAAGCAAGACGTGGATCAATGGCGGTGTTGTGCGCCGTCCTGCTGATCCCGATCATGGCGTTTGCTGCTTTCTCTGTGGACCTGGGTTTCATCTCGATGGTGAAATCGCAATTGCAGAATGCAGCGGATTCTGCAGCGATGGCTGGGGTGGCTGTGCTCGCAAATACGAATAATGATGAAGAAGGTCGCGAAGCTCAGGCGCGGCTCTGGGCACGGGAATTTGCAGAACGGAATCAGCCTGCGCACGGAAATGTGCTTGTTGATGCGGATATTATTCTGGGAAGATGGAGTACAACGGCAGGTGCTTTTTCAGTGATACAGGGCGGCGAAAAACCGAATGCTGTCCGCGTTGTTACGCGACGCTCCCAGGCGGAAGGTAATCCGGTGCCTCTGTTCTTTGGAACCGTTTTAGGGTTCGATGATGTCGATTTGACGGCCGAGTCGATTGCCAAAACCGGCGAAGATGATCCTCGTGATATCATCCTGGTCCTGGATTGTTCCGGTTCCATGGGTCAGAACAATCGAATGACCTACACCAAGGCAGCTGCCTACGCTCTGGCAGACGAGCTTTTGACGACCGATCGCCTGGGGCTGGTGATTTACAGCTACCCTCAGGGTGGAAATGAGACTGGCCATCTCGAACGTGTGATGAGACTGAACCATGCACCTGTCCTCGACAGGATCCCTCAACTGTCGCCGGGAATGTATGCTCCCTGGACCAATATTGCCGGTGGAATGCGTGTGGCCATCGATGAGTTTGACGCCAATCGCCGTTCACTGTCACCGGAAAGTGTTGCGAAAGTGATGGTCCTGATGACCGACGGTCAGGCCAACCGCTCAGAGGCCCCGGGAACAACACCAACCAATTCCATACAGCACTATGCTCAGGTTGCGCTTTCAAAAAATATTGAGATTCACTCGGTCACGCTCGGCAGCGGAGCTGATCAGCAGCACGTCCGTGAGGCCGCAGAGCTAACTGGTGGAAGTTATCACCACGTGGGAGATGGAGATTTCCAGGCTTTGATCGAAGCATTCCGAAAGATTGGGAATGGCAGTGGAATCGTCCGCATTGTCCAGTAGTTCGGGCTCTGTGTCCGAATCGCCTGATCGAGGTGGGGACGCCGCAGGCAGTCGAATTTCTGCAATCAGAAGACGACTGAGCGCGTCGGTCGACATTGCTCCACTGGTTTATATTCGTGTTGTGTTTGGCGCAGCCCTGTTCTGGGAAGTCTGCCGCTTTTTCGAACATGGATGGATTGACCAGTACTATGTCGAACCGGTGTTCTTTTTCAAATACATCGGGTTCGAGTGGGTTAGTCCATGGCCGGGCTTCGGAATGGATCTGCATTTTGCAATCCTCGGCCTGCTGGCTGTCTACATCATGCTGGGATTGCTGTATCGCATGACCTCCATGCTCTTCTGTCTGGGTTTTACCTATGTCTTTCTACTGGATCAGACCAACTATTTGAATCACTTTTACCTGATCTGTCTGATCAGTCTGTTAATGGCCTGCCTGCCTGCTCACCGGAGTTTTTCTCTCGATGTCTGGCGAAGACCCGAATTGAAGATGCGGACGATACCGGTGTGGAATCTGTGGCTACTGCGATTCCAGTTGTCCGTTCCTTACGTTTACGGTGGAATTGCAAAACTGAATGCTGACTGGCTGCACGGCGAGCCCATGCGGACCTGGCTCGCGGAACGGACTGACTTTCCGCTCGTGGGTGTGTATTTCAGCGAAGAATGGGTCGTCTACGCTTTCAGCTACGGTGGATTGCTGTTTGATCTGCTGATTGTGCCGCTCCTGCTGATCCCCAGGACGCGCGTCTTCGGGTTTATCTGGCTGATTGCTTTCCACATGCTCAACATGACTCTGTTCAGCATTGGAATTTTCCCCTGGTTCATGGTGTTGACTGCTCCCGTGTTTCTGCCACCCGACTGGATACAGCGGTGTACTGCCCGGTTCCGGCCGGTTGTTGAATTCTCTCTACGGACTGTCCATGTGGCCGGTCCTGTTCCTCAACCGTCTGTTCCCTTACGAATTCTGGTTGTGTTCATCGTGTTTCAGTTGCTGTTCCCACTACGCCATTTTCTTTATCCGGGTGATCCCAACTGGACAGAAGAAGGGCATCGCTTTGCCTGGCATATGAAATTGCGGACCAAGGACTCCGATGCGCAATTCAGACTCATCGACAAACGGACTGGGGATACGCAGATCGTGTTTCCGGAAGATTATCTGACCGATCGACAGGTCAGAAAAATGTCGGGACGGCCCGATATGCTTCTGCAGTTCAGCCATTTTCTGCGCGATGAGTGCATGGCAAAGCAAAATCGAAATGTGGAGGTCTATGCTGACGTATTCAGTGCGCTGAACGGCAGGTCGCCGACACCACTTGTCGATACCAGCGTAGACCTCGCAAGTCGGCAGCGAACGCTCCGTCCTGTCGACTGGGTTTTGAA
Organism: uncultured Planctomyces sp.; assembly: GCA_937904325.1. Taxonomy (GTDB): domain Bacteria; phylum Planctomycetota; class Planctomycetia; order Planctomycetales; family Planctomycetaceae; genus JABMPE01. The sequence continues at coordinate 15,316 of CALGTK010000316.1, read as the reverse complement.
GGAAAACCTTACCGTCAGTGCGGGATTGCGCTGAAGTCTCAGGTGGGGATTATGATGTAACTGGGACCGGGCGAAAGCCTGTCGTCGCAGGACTGTGCCAGCAGATCGCATCGGCCGAGCAGGAGTCAGGATGTGCAGATACCCGACAGGATGAGTCTCATCGAGGTGTCGGCACCGGTCTGTCAGACCGGGACAGATTACTGAAATTTACGCAGGGCGTAGCTGGCACCACGGAAGGCTGAGAGATTTTTCCGGCCAGTGGCCAGTGCCTGCTGATAACCGGTCGCAGCTTGTTGCTGCTGGCCACGACGCAGGTGATGCTCGGCGATAAAGAAACGCGCTTCGCACAACTGGGCCGTTTGAATCCGGAGCTCAGTACGATCCACACGCTTCAGCAGTTCATCCGCAGTGATGTCCCCCACGTGGAACAGGATCAGATGGTCAATCCAGTTCTGTTGTGCGGCCGATTTCTGACGCCTTGAAGCCCCTTGCCCCCTTCACCATCGCCACACACCTGACTCGTGATGGTGCAGGACGATAGAGGCGACGCCCCTTTTGTCCGAACCTGAGCTGAAATCACCTACGTTGCACTGCAGATGTGAATTCACGAGTCAATTTGATCGTTCATATGGTGATAAAAGGGATCACCGGCTGACAGGTTATCGTCATCCGGCTCTTTGTTTCGGTTGGATGCGGCTTTAGCCGATATCGCCCTGCCCGTTTGAACCTGAGCTGGCACGGTTTACTAGTCCCTCGTCTGCTCTTTTTCTTTGATCCGTTCCGAGGTGCGCGAACTAAAGCTCGATGTGGCAGTGCGAGCACACCTGGCGTGAGGCCTCGGTTTCTTTACCGCAGCTGGGGCAGTTAAGCGTCACTCCGGCAGCCACCTGGGGAGTTGAAGCTCCCATGCTGCTGCCTCCGCCGCGTCTGCCGCGAAACGCGGCGGCGATCCCGCCCACGACAAGAAGGACGATGATGACTTCCACAAATCCAAGTGCAAATCCCATCGCAAATCCTGTGCTGTCTATTCAAGGCGTCTAAGAACCGCGCCATCGAAAATCGGAACATAAGTCTGCGTGGATGCGACGTAAGATTCAAGGAAGCCTGGGCTTGCCTCCACTCAGATCACCATGCGCGACAATTCGCGACAGAGAAAATTAAAAAGCAGCGATTTTCATCAGAGGGCTGATCCGACGCAGCGTCGCCGCGTCTTTGGCTTACAAAAAAATCATCAGCACCACGGTGATGCTGATGATTTAAATATTCTGGAGATTTTGAGTGTTCAATCGGTGATTGAGCCTGGAAACAGAGTTTCAGGCACAAAGCCCACGGTAAATGCCAGCAGCAAAACGGCGATCAATTGTTTGCTGCCCATAGTGAGTGCAACGGTCCACAAAATCGGTGATTTTGCGTTGGTAAGTACTATATGGATGAAAGATATACATCCGCTTCACGAAGCTTCTGGATGATCTCTTCGGTATGGAATCGCTTGCGTGGCATGAGTTGCCTCCTTCGTTGGAACCGATACCAGAGTTTACCACTCTGGAACTGGTCGCGGTTAAGGAGGACAGGTCATCAGGAAGGCGCGGGTCCGAAAGGGCAACGGTACAGATTGACTCCACTACACGCTTTAAGGTGGGTGTTGAAGCCAATTCGAGGTAAGAATGCGAAAGGCGATCTGTCGTTGAAGAGGCTGGCACGGAACCAGAAGTCCAGGAAACGATCGACTTCCTGGGTAAACTCGGCGATAATGTCATCACGAAAGACGAGAATGGAGAAACTGCAATGCACGGCCTGTCGCACCTTTTTACTGATCGTCGACTCATTGACAAAACACGGAGCTGATCCACTCATCTGGCGTCAGAAGACTAAACACGGCTGGACTCCGGAAATGGTCGCTTCCGGTAAGCGCCCCGAGATCGTTCAAGCCGTCACGCGTGATGATCCGTGTAATTCGAGCGGTTTCGATAAATGAGCACTTGCACTGACGCGTCAAACGAAGACGCACCCAACGATCAGCCCCAAAACTTCGCTTTGGCAGCAACGGCCTGGCACGAAGCTGGACATGCGGTGATGGCCGTTTCACTGGGACGTTCGATTGAGAAAGTCACGATTTCGCCCGCACGCTTGCAGACCGGCGGCAGTCGGCTGGGAATCTGCAAAATTCAGAAAGGCCGTAGCAGGAAATCAAACGATCGGCTGGAAGAAGATGTGATGATTCTTCTTGCAGGTATGGTCGCCGAAAGCCGCGTCACCGGCCGATACTGCGCAGCCGGCGCCGCTCAGGACTTAGCATTCGTAGAGAAGCTGCTTTCAACTCGCGCTCACAACGAACGGCAACTCGAACGCCTGACTCGACGCATCCTCGACAAAACCGAACACGCCCTCACTGAAGTAGCTCACGCAACGGCGATAAAACTTATCGCCGAGGAACTCGTCCGCAAAGTAACCATCAGCGGTCGCGGCGTCCGCTACTTCTTCCAGCAAGCAACGAAGCGGTCGGATCAAAGCCAGGCGTATCGCTGACCAGACGTCGCATCGTTGTAGTAGCGGACCGCCAGATTGACCGCTGTCCAGAAATCAGACCATCAGCTCGGTTAGTGGGCCACGCAGTTCCAGATCCTTCAACTGAGCGTCGAGCTGACCGAAGCTATCTGGTGTTGAAAGACCGGCACTCTGCATCAGGCTCAAGTAGAGGTTGGCGATAGTGCGATGGCCGGCGTTCTGGTAACTCGGATACTGAATGTAGCGGCCTGATTTGAGGTGGTTGCTCATTCCACCGACCAGGATGAAGGGCCAGTCTTTCTGACCGTCGTGGTGTTGGCCTCCGGCGCACGATGTGTAGACGATCATCGTGTTATCAAGCATTGTCCCATTACCTTCGGGGATGGTCTTCAGATGCTTTGCCATCTTTGCGACGAAGCCAAGTTGCAGTTTGTCGATTTCTTTGCGTGCACGTGGCCCGTCCCAGTCGTTGGCTGTTTTGCCGTCACCGAGATGACCCAATGCGTGGACGTGCTGATTGATTCCCAGATCGGAATAGATAATACCCAGCGTATCTGGCCGAATCGTGATGACGTTGGTCAGGCCGGTGACCAGCGCCGCTGTTGCGAGTTCGAAGTGCAGACCCATTCGAGTTGAAGGAATCATCGACTCGTACTTGTTTGTCAATTCGGGAGCAAAACGTTTAATGCGATCTTCAAGCTGTACTTTCTTCTGTCCGCGAATTCGTAACGCCTCGAAAGCTTCTGTGTAATGATTAAATCGATCTTTTTCCGACGACGACAGTTGACGCTCGATCCGGCGTGCGTCGTTCTTCATGAAGTCCATCAGATTGGTATTCAGTGTCAGCTTCTGTCGAAGTTTCCCGGCTGAAATGACAGCAGAACCGAACAGCTCCATGTAAGTTTTTTTCGGACTGGCCTGGTACGCAATCGGGCGTCCCTTCGCCATAGCCGAAATATTCGGATAGCAATAACTGTCGCCAGGCTGTCGCGTGTACTGTTCCAGCAGAGGGCCATTCATCGCCATACCGTACATCTTGTACGGCCCAGCAGACAGATGCTGCCCCAGCATACAATCGACGGTTGGAGCGACAGCCACCTGCTCAGAGTGGTGACAGGACAACGCTCCGTAACCCGACGTGTGATTACCGACAAAGTTTCTGCCGGACAATCCTTGAATGATCGTCAGTTGATCTTTCACTTCCTCGAACGCTTTAAAATTGCCGGGAAGCTCGTGGCCGCTGAGAGAAACATCGACGAGTTTGTCGCGATGCCTGCTCCACTGGTCTTCCAAACCGATCGGGACAAGATTTTCTTTGTCAACGCCGCTGGACTTCACGACGAAAACGAAACGTTTAGGCAATGCGGCTTCACCGTCGGCCGAATGAGCGACGATGCTTTGCAAAAAGGGGGTCAGCGCCAACGGTGCTGTACCGAACGCAGCCATTACGTTTCGTCGTGTCAGTGACATATCGCTTCTCGTCTTCAGTGAATCTTAAACCCAACTGGCCTCGACTCTGATTATCGGCGGTAAAGAAAAGAATCTGAACTCAGCAGCGAAACTACCAGTGCCTTAAAGCTTCCGCCATTGTCCAGATAACTCTTTTCGGCATCAATCAACGTTTGAGAGTCGCTCAACATTTCGTTTCGACCCATAAAGTATCGAAACAGGTACCGTATGAACGACTGCCTTGTCCTCGCTGACCCACCTAGACGGTGCAACAACTCGATGGCGTTTTCGACTTCCCCATCCACAGTCGGATCGCCCGATCCTTGTATCTCGCCCGTGGAATCGATCTTTCGCGCGGTAAGCTTACCGTCAGCCAGTTGCCGCTCAAATTGTTCGCCGCGTTTGTGAACCATGTTACTTTCTTCATCAAAGTAGACGTGTGTCCGATGTCGACCCCAGTCGTCGAATATCTCGAACGGTTCGCCCAGTGGATTCATCTTACGATGACAACGCCAGCACCGAGTTGCTCGCAATGGCTCCATGCGTTCACGCAGCGTCTTATGAGGATCGTTTGGCACGTTGGCATCGACGTCCGGTGGCACATCCTGAATTACGCCGGCAAGCAGTTTTTCATGGATCCAACGTCCCCGTCGAACTGGGTCGTTTCCGTCGTTCACTGAGTGAGCCGCCAGCCATGCCGGGTGAGTGAGCATGCCCGCTCGCTGATTTTCTGGAAGCTCAAACGGTTGCTTTGACGGCCAGCTCCACTCTTGTCGTTGTTCGCGGTGCGTCGGCGGCAAGTTATAGACGGCGATGTAAATCAAATCGGATTGACCACGGATCGGCTTGTTATTCACTCGTTCATAAGGCCAGCCCGGAAACGGAGTGAATCTGTCTTCGAGTGCCTCGCGAACGACCTTCGCACGAGCTGTGGACTGCCGCCTGATTCGATCAAGTTCTTCTTTCTCCTGTTTTCGCTCCGGGTCACGTTTTGCACGTTTAAATTCTTCAATACGCTTGTTGACCGTGCGCTCGACGTAATCCGGATGCTGTACTTGCTCGAGGTACTGCTGAGCAATTTCGTTGTCTCCTGGGTGAGCCACGTAAAACCGATTACTGGTCAGCAGCTCTTTGATCACGTCCTGGTCACGATTGATGAAATACTCGACAAGCTGCTCGGCTTCGTACATCAAGCGGTTCGTGTTCCACTGTTTGATGTCTGCTTCGCGAACTCGGACCATGTCTTTGAAGACTTTGTCGGCCTGGTTGTATCCGAAAAACTCCTCAAAAAATCGAGTGATCCGCGGCGTTTTCTGAGGGGCCATGCCGTCATCAAGAATCGCTCGTACAACATTGGCGATATCATCTTTCGACGCCAGCTGTTTGAATCGAATAGCATCCCGCAATTGACCGTTCTGCTCCGGCAATGAATCGGTAAGTGCATACGCCAGGGCATAAGCAACTTCTTCCGGTGACAGATGACGTCGGCCATGTTCGTCTTCTGGTCCCAGGCCCAGCTCCATCCGGTAGATCGATTCGCTGCAAAGATACATCGCCTTGATCGTCGTCCTGATTCCCTCAAGGCTGCCGCCATCGGCAATATTCTTCTTAAGAAACGCAAGGTACTTCTGCTGTTCCTGTTTGTTCGGCAGACGACCGATTGCGCGGCGGAATTCATCCCGAATCACATTGCCAAGTTGATCATCTGACGGAACATCCTGATCGTCTGTAAAGAGCTTGAACTTTCCGTCTCTCGTCCAAAGTTCCAGTAACTGATTGGTGTTGATTAGAATCATTTCGATCGTGCTTTGATCGACGCCACTTGTGAAAGAGTAATCGCGGACACCACGTTCGCTGGTCACAAAGCTGAAGGGACTCTGCGCGTCGCGGATCCCTTTTCGTTTGAAAATCTGCGGACTGAATCGCCACAACCGCGATGGTGAGAAAGGTTGCGTTTTAACGTCACCTGAGAACAACAACTCGTGGCTCACGTAGTTGCCGTATTCAGGCTTGAGCAATTTGTCTCGATAATTTTCTGCTCGACCAGATGCTTCGATCTGCTGTTCAATCCAAAGGATGACCTTTGCCCTGGCGAGCGGATCGGGTCGCAGTTCTTCCGGTGGAGGCATCTCATCAAACTGCAATGCCTGCAGTACGACTTCCCAGAATCCAGCCGCCGCATCAGTTGTCAGATCATTTCGGGCCTGGCCGATATCAAGATCGGCTTCGGCTTCATCGCCCGAGTGGCAATCGACGCAGTGTTGCTTCAGGAACGGTTTTACGACCGCTTCGAATTCGTAGCCGTTGGGCTCTGCAGCCTCCGACTGGCAGGCGAAAGCACACACTGCTGTTGTTGCCAGCCCTGCGAGAAATGTCGTCGTTGAGCCATGTCGCTTACAAAGAGTCATCCACCCTCGCCTGACTGTGCAATAATGAAGAATCCCTGCAACTTGTGCATCGGTCGGTCTGACTCCGAACTCAAAACACACAGGATTTTACCATCGCTACTTCTTCTTTGGTTTCGGCCGTGATTTCGGAATCGGCTTGATCATCACAATCTCTGCGTCGTTCTTCAGTTTCGGACCGGGCGTCGATCGACCATTACTGATGATGTCGCTCAGGATATTCTTCATTCGAGCGACTCGGTCTGGGTAGGCCGCCTGGAGGTTGTCCGTTTCGCCGGGGTCATTTTTGAGATTAAACAGTTGAATCGGCGGCACCTTTGTCATGTCCGACCGCCCTGGCCGTGGAGCACTCCAACCGCCGGAACCAGGACAAAGGCAGAGTTTCCAGTTTCCGTCACGCACTGCGAACTGCCCACCGATCGATTGTGCAACGATCGACGTACGGATTGGCTCGGACACGGTCGTGGTTAAGGCCGGCAGAAACGACACACTGTCCTCGCCACCGTTTTCGTCTACTGTAGCCCCTACGATATCAGCGGCGGTTGCCAGCAGGTCGAGTTGACCGACCAGTTGATCTGTCCGCGAACCGGCTTTGACTTTGCCAGGCCAGCGAGCAACGAAAGGAACCCGATGGCCCCCTTCAAAGATGTCAGCTTTGTGGCCTCGGTAAATGTAGTTCTGGTCATGGCCGGCCGCTTCAAGTTCCGCGATGTTGGCTGCGGGTGAGCAACCGTTATCGGTTGTAAAAATGATCAGCGTGTTCTCGGCGATACCGTTGTCGTCAATTGCTTTGAGAACCTGGCCGACGGTCCAGTCGACCTGCATTGTGAAGTCTCCGTACTTGTTGATTCCACTTTTGCCTTTCCATTCGCCAGTCGGAACAATCGGCGTGTGCGGTGCGTTCAGCGGAAAGTAAACAAAGAAAGGGTTATCTGATTGCGACTGATCGTTAATAAACTTGACCGTTTCTTTAGTGATTGTCGGCAGGACATCCACAGCCTCGAAGCCTTTGGCGGCGGGCCCTTTTCGATGGAACGCTTTCTCAACGGTTGCCGGTTCGGTAGGGGTGCGATCGCGAACGTAGACGTAGGGCGGCATGTCCAGGGATGCGCTGATTCCAAAGAACGTATCGAAGCCCAGATCGCACGGCCCGTTTTTGATCCTGCCGGTGTAGTCGACGTCCCAACCGCCTTTGAAACCACCGGAGAAGTTGCCTTTGTCATCGGCTGTGCCGCCATCTTTCAGAGGCCAGTCCCAGCCGAGATGCCACTTTCCAATGCAGGCCGTCGAATATCCGTGCTGCTTGAGCAGCGATGCCACGGTCAATCGTCCTTGCGAGATTAGAGGTTTAGAAAAACCACCAAGCACGCCTTTCTGAAGATGAGTCCGCCAGTGGTAACGGCCGGTCAGGACCGAGTATCTCGTCGGCGTGCAGACGGACGAGGACGAATGTCCGTCTGAAAAGATCATCCCTTCGTTGGCAATCCGGTCGATATTTGGCGTCGGAATTCTGGACTTTGGATTCAGGGCTGACACGTCACCAAAACCCTGGTCATCAGCGAGAATGAAAATGATATTCGGATTCGCTGAGGCACTCTTCCTGTTTTCGGCGGCCCGTGCCGAAACTGTCGGCAGCGATGCGCCAATGAGTAACGCCCCTGCGGCAACGGAGAGAATTTGTGTCGTCAGTACGGAGCGGATTCTTTGATGAGATTTCATCTTTTTGCTAAGCCTTTGCTTGCTGATTACTGAGCGAGTCGTTCGCGAAGGACGACGGGCAGCCGTCGGTCGCTAATGTTTACGATTTTGACATGCTTGTCGTTCTTCAGCTTTGGTCCGGGGGTGCTCCGTCCGTTTTTAACCTGCTGCTGAAGCAAAGCGACCATCTTCTTCACCCGGGCGGGATGTTCTACGGCAAGGTTGCGGTCCTCGTGCGGGTCTTCAGCCAGGTCAAACAGTTGTACGAACGGCGGACGCAACAGGTCGGAATCTGTGGGCTTACCTTTGAACTTTTCGAGGGCTTCTCTCCAGGCGACATCGGGTGCGGGATCGTTTCCAGTGGCGTTACCACCGCTGCCCGGGGTTCCGCTGCCCGGACAAAGGCAGAGCTTCCAGTTTTTGTCACGCACGGCGAACGCACCCACCGACTGCATCACCAGCGATTGTCGCCCGCCCACTGCGTCAGGCGTACGCAGGAGATTTGCGAAACTGATCGAATCCGGCCCTTCGTTGTCGCTTAATTTTGAAGCTGACAGTTCAGCGAAGGTTGCCATGAAATCATTCAGTCCGACCATAGAGTCACAGGTTTGTCCTTTGTTAATTACGCCCGGCCAGCGAGCGATCAGAGGCACTCGCAAGCCGCCTTCATAAATCGAGAACTTGTATCCACGATGCGGTCCATTGGGATGATGCCCTGTGGCTTCCAGCAGGTGAATCTGCGCAGGTGTCGCTTTCAGGATGTTGCCTGCATACGGGGCCGGGCCATGATCTGATGAAAACATGACAAGAGTGTTTTTATCGAGGCCTTGTTTCTTCAAAGCGGTCATCACTCGCTCAACGGAATGATCGACTTCCATGACGAAGTCACCGTACACACCAAGCTCGCTTTTGCCTTGCCAGTTAACGCCCGGACTCGTCGGCGTGTGTGGAGCCGTCAGTGCCAGAAAAAGAAAAAACGGGGCGGCCTTCTCCTGGTGGGCAATGAACGATTCCGCTTCAGAGTAGAAAGTCTCCAGAACTCTATGATCCTGAAAGTCTTTCTCGGCAGGACCGATGCGATTAAATGCACTCCACCCTTTCTGAGCCGTCACTTTGCCTTGCCAGACGTTGTTCCTGGCAAAGACGTACGGGAACATGTCGAGCGATCCGGGCAGAATGAAGCTCTCGTCAAAACCAAACTGAGGCGGTCCGTACTTCAGCGGCTTCTTGAAATCGACATTCGCTGGATTCTGCGGTTTTCCATCAACCGTCGTCATGACCGTGCCAAGGTGCCACTTACCGACATAGCCAGTGCGATAACCGGATCGTTTCAAAACTTTGGCAAGTGTTGATTTTTCAGTGTCTGGCCGAGGACCGACAAATCCCCACGGACCACTACCGACGGTAGCCCCGTAACGCCAGTTGTAGCGCCCCGTCATCAACGCTCGACGAGTCGGACTGCACACCGAAGCGTTGACATGAGCATCAGTGAATCGCAGTCCACCCGCTGCGAGAGCGTCAATGTTTGGAGTATCGATCAGGCAACGGTCACCACCGTAACAGTTCACGTCACCAATCCCGAGATCGTCAGCCAGAATGAAAACGATGTTCGGTCTGGCTGCGGAAACGAGTGGCGGAAGGCCGCATAGAATTGCAGCGAAGTACCAGAAACAAAGTCGCATACAACTGTCCTTTCAAGTGTGCGGGCGATTGGACTGCGGCTTACTTCTTTTTCTTCGGCTCGGACGTGACGTTATTAGCCGGGATTGGACTCTTGAAACCGAAGTAATCTGCCGGCTTCACTCCACGAGCGTAACCACCACCTCGGAATGTATTTGGCTGATACTTGCCCACGAAATCGATCGGCGAGTCAGCCTCAATTTTGTCTTCCAGTCCCACCATCCAGTAAGCCGCGTTGACAATCATACGGCGGTACCCGTCGTTCAGAATATCTTCTGAGGCACCGTAGAGCGACGTGAAGACACGGCCTTTTTTTCCGTTGGCTCCGGTATATTCTCGAGTCCATTCGGAAGCCATCGGTTTTTTACTTGCGTCAGGTTCGCCATCAGCTTTCATGCTCATGAGCGGCTGGGCCATTGTCAGGATGTTCCAATCATCCTGAGGCACAGCGTTGTAACCACCAGCTTGAATATGGACGTCTTTCACGCCAGTCAGGATTGGATGGCCAGCCTTTTCAGGAACAATCGTAATGCGAGTGCTCTGCTTATGGTTTCTTCCGTAGTGCCCCACCCAGGTTTGACCCAACACCTGGTGACCGAAGCCCAATTCGTAACCTTCAGTCTTCGCCTGGTAGTCATACTTCGAAAATCTGCTTTCCTTGTTGCCATACTTGAAACCGTGCGTTGACGTTCGCAGTCCCATGACCGGTCCGCCGCGTTTCAGATACGCGTCGATGTGTTTCATCTGCTCGTCAGGGAGAGCCTGAAACCGAGTGAAAATTACCATCCCGTCCGCCGACTCCAGAGCTTCGAGGCCGGGGATGTTCGACTCGCCCGCCTTGATCTCGCCGTTTCCATCAAGTCCGAAGAGAACGGTGCAGTCAAATCCGTGGTGCTTCGCGAGAATTCGAGCCATCGCCGGAAGAGTTTCTTCGCCGCGATATTCATGATCGCTGGCGATAAAGACGAGATATTTCCCCTTCGCCAGTGACCTGGTCGCTTTGTACTTAACCGGATTGGCCGCTGTGTCCGCCGAAGCAGGATCTGACCCGGCAGCAACAGCAACTCCACAGACAACAGGAAGAGCAATTTGAATGAGAGCGAGGCAGCGAATCATCAATTTCGTTTCCTGCATTGCCGAGTTGATGTTTTGGAACACGTCTCAGCATGGCATCTGGCTTCGCGGTTCGCCACCTTGCCGACGTTCCTGATGGACGCGGCTCATCCAATTACAGCATCGACTTTGATTTCGACCAGATGATCGAGATTGATGGGGCGGCTGAATTCGACCACCGTGTCGACCGGCTGGATTGTGGAGAATAACTCACCGTGAGCTTTTCTTATCTCTTCTCACAGTCGATGTCTGTGACGAAGAGTCGCGTTCGCACCACGTCGTTCAGGCTGGCCCCGGCTTCGTGCAGCGTCAATTTGATCATCCGGATGATGAACTGCGTCTGGCCGTAAGCCTTGCCGGATGATACCGTGCCCGTCTTCATTGGATGCAGTCGTCTTGAGACAAAGATTAACTTTCCAACGCGTCCCGCTCGCGAGTATCCAACTGACGACTCATCTGTTCGTGGTCTCCAATTCGGGCAGATGCCGCATTTCGTTTTCGGTTTGTCAGCGGCACGTGCTACCAGATTCGGGAAACTGGATCTTCCACTCGAACTCGACATGTACTTTGACGTAAAAATTTCTGTCTAATCGAGAACACAACACTCTCCTGGCAATTCCTTCACGGAGAAAAGCGATGGCCGACTTCAAGGTCACTCAGATTGACGACGACTTCGATTTCGCCAACCTTCCCTGGTGGGACGTTGTGATCATCGGAGCCGGGCCTGCCGGACTCGCCGCCAGTTTGACAACCGCTCACCGAGCATTAACCACGCTGGTTATCGAAGCCAAAGACTTACCCGGCGGTCAACCTCAGTTTCTTTATGGGGACAAAAATATCGTCGACGTTCCCGGATTCCCGGACGGCATTTCGGGACAGGAATTGTCCGACCGCACTTATCGCCAGGCCACCGATGCTCACGTACAATTTCGATTCAACGAAGAACTGACAGCAATCGAAGATACCGACCAGGAAGTCGAAGGTGACGTTCTAAAGAAGGTCGTTACCAGCAACGGCAACTACCTTTGTCGCAAAGTGATTCTTGCCTGCGGATTGCTCCACTATCCGCGACGTCTGCCGGTGCTTGACGATTTGGAATCGGACGCTGTTCACTACCGATCTCCGCGAATCAAAGACTACGAGGGAAGCACAGTCATCGTGGTTGGCGGGGGTGACTCGGCACTCGATGCTGCCGTGATGGCGCTTCAGCGAGGGGCTCGCGTCGAGGTCATCATCCGCAAAGAACCGTCGGGCAAAGCTGACACTTTGAATCACGTTCTGGAACTGGGCGGAACAGTCCATACCTCGGCGTCGATTACAGAGGCGACCATGAACGTCGGTGTCATCAGTGCCATGCTGGATAATGGATCGACAATCGAATGCCAGCACGCGATCGTACAAATTGGATTCCTCTCGGCGAAGGACACCTTCCTTGGTCTTGGACTGACATTGAACGATGGAGGGGCCGTCGCGATCGACCCTTACTTCGAAACCAGCCGGCGAGGCATCTTTGCGGTCGGAGACGTGCACGGAGACATTAAGCTGATCGCTGTCGCCTGGGCCGAAGGGATTCAAGCCGCAATCCACGCCTTCCGTGAAATCACCAGCCCGTTCTGGTTGAACGAAAAGCGACTCCACGACAACAAGTTGTCACTCATTGCTGAACGTCTCAGCGCTGCAGCCATGCAGAAGCGTAAGTGAATCCGAACCAGCGGAAGCCGTTGATCCGACGGAACCCTGGGGACAGTGTGACAAAGCACTAAGCCAGGAGAATTACACGTTTAACAATCCGAAGATCCATTCGAAATTCACGCCAGCCGACTCGTCCGTTGTCTTGTCTGATGGAACTTGCACCAGGCAATTCACTGACCAGCCACAGCCCATGCCGCGTTACGATTACAGCCAGATAATGGATCGACTGGACCCGAACGACGAACGGCTAAAGCCCGCGCAGAACCGACAATGATCACTCCGGTTTGCTACCCGCGTAGAGCGTCGCGATGCCAAAGGTCAGCGGTGTCCAGGTGATATCCTTCAGGCCAGCTTTTCGCATCAGTCCGGCCAGTTCTTCGTCCTGTGGGAACTCCGAAACCGACTGTGGCAGGTACTTGTAAGCCGCCTCGCTGTTGCTCGCCAGAAGCTGGCCGATTCGAGGCAGGATATTGCGGAAGTACCAGCGGTAGACAGCGCTGAAGAGCTTGTTGCGTGGCATCGAAAACTCAAGCACCGCAACCTGGCCGCCGGGTTTACAGACTCGCGTCATTTCTTTCAGCCCGGCGACAGTGTCGGAAACATTTCTCAGGCCGAAAGCGACGGACACAATCTGGTAAAGGTCCGAGTCAAGTGGAAGTACCATCGTGTCCGCTTGTTGAAACGTCAGCGGAGCCTTCGTGCTGGACGAAGAACCGTTTGCCTTTGCAGAAGCGGCATCAGCGGGAATGCCCATCTTCGCCGTTTTGACCCGAGCGATATCCAGCATCTCCGGCGTGAAATCCGTACCGACGACGGCAGTCGCCCCTCCAGCTTTTTTCCAGAAAGCAATCGCCAGATCGCCTGTTCCTGTACACACATCAAGAATCGGCGAATCACCATCCGGGCGGATGCGCCGGACAGTCCTCCACCTCCAGTAATAGTCCACTCCGCCGGACAGAAAATGATTCAGAAAGTCGTACCGCCCGGAAATCTCGCCAAACATTTTCTGGATACGATCGCCCGACTTATCGACTTGTCGGGAAGTCTCGGCGGTACACGTTTCGGAAGTGGTCGAATTTGCAGATTCAGCTTCTGCCGAATTCGTATCAGATTCGGAGTTTTCAACAGCATTCATCAGATGGGCTTTCGATTCGTAATTCCGTACTTCTGGTAGCGCTGGGCAATCAGTTGTGCCGTTTCCTCGTCAACTTCCTGAGTGGCCGGCCAGTCGCGAGAGTGTCCTTCTTCGGCCGACTTTGACGTGGCGTCAATGCCCATCCGGTGCCCGACTCCGCGAACCGGAGCCGCATGATCCAGCATATCGGCCGGGCCTTCAGAAAAGATTGTATCGCGACCTGGATGCGAGTTCGCTCCGACCGCGGACCAGACCGCGTTGTCGTCCTGAATGTCAACATTTCCGTCAACCACGACCAGCATTTTGACCCTGCTAAGATGGTCAATGCCCCACAGAGCGTTCATTACTTTGCGAGCCTGCTGCGGCCACGACTTCTGAATACTGACAAATGCGATGTTACGATGATCGCCCGAGGCCGGCAGTCGCAGATCTATCAGCTCTGGAACCGTCAACCTGACCAGCGGAAGGAAAATTCGTTCGGCCGCGTGAGCCAGCCAGCCGTCTTCGCTCGGCGGGGCTGCCGGAATGATGACCGGTAAAACCGGATTCGCTCGGTGAGTGATAGCGGTAATGGTCACTCGAACGGTCAGACAGCGAGTGTCGTAATAGCCAGTTGAAGTGCCAAGCGTTGATGCTTCAACGAAAGCTCGTGCCGGGTCGATCATGCCTTCGAGAATAATTTCCGCATCGGCCGGAACGAGTGTCTCGACGCTGCGGCCCGGAATCACATTGACGTTTTTTCTTTGCAGAAAACCGGCAAGAACCAATGGATCAATGAACGGTGGCAGCGGCGCTCCGGCAGCGAAAGTGACGATTGGATCGCCGCCCAACGCGATCGCCATTGGAAGCTGTTGACCGGATTTCACAGCACGTTCGACGAGTTGCCACTCAGAGTCGTGAGGTGTCCAGTAAACATCGACTGTGTTTCGATCAACAATCTGTACGGGGACGCGCGAGACATGCCGGATGATGGTCGGAGCTGCTTCGTCGGATGAGTTCTCTCTGTTTCGCTGTTCCTCGACCAGAATCTGCCCGGCAGTCAGAGCCGGCCGCGATTCTTTTTCCCAGCAAACCGGAGCCGGAAGCTGACCAAGGTCCACGTCGCTACCGATGTGGACGACCTGCTGTGCCATCGCCGTTTCTACAGTTTGAACCGGCCACTGAGTCGCCTCAGCCAGGTTTGGCACAAGCTGCAACGCTTCGAGCCACCCGGACGGCAAATCCGGCCGAACCAATGCCGTAATCCGATCGGCGATTTCTTCCAGAGAATCAACACCCAGAGCCCGACAGGTTCGCTCGGCCGTATTAAACAACCCCGTGACAAGCGGAATCGATTTGCCGCCAACATTGTCAAACAGCAACGCCGGGCTTCCAGCCTGAGCAGCCGCCCGCCGAGCAACCGCAGCCAGCTCAAGGTGCGAATTCACCTCAGCACTCACCCGAACCAGCTCGCCCCGTTCGGCAAGTACGTCGAGAAATTCGCTAAGATGATCAACAGGCATGAGTGGGTCCGAGACCGAAAGAAAACGTGACAAATAATAAAGTGAAATCTAAGGATGTTTTCAGTCAGAATAGTAGCCGAGGCCGTTCCTGCTGCCACGTAACCGCGAGCGCTCGCGAGAATTAACCGTCACTTTAC
>CALGTK010000315.1 GCA_937904325.1 uncultured Planctomyces sp. | reverse complement strand
CGATGATCGCGGCGCAACCTGGAGCAAGCCGCAGCCGGCAATCTTAGACGCGGACGGCAAGCCGTTGCCGGCGCTGGGAACGGGGCTGTGCTATCTCGGAAACGGCAACGTCATGTTCTATGCCGGCTCGCGATGGTTCAGTCGCGACTATGGTCAGACATGGAACCAGTCCGTCGCGCTCGGTCTCACTCCGGATGGAAAGCGGTGGGCGATCTGGGACCCACCGCTGGTCGAACGCGGCGGGAAGACTGGCAATCTCATTCGACTCATCGAAACCGGCTACCAGCAGAGCGGGCATAAGAATTCGCAGGCCTTTCTTCGATCGAGCACCGACGGCGGTGCAACATGGAGTCCGGCAGCTAGGATTGCTCAATGGAAGGGAGCGAACGAGGTAACGTTGTTGCGCGCGGCGAACGGGCACCTTGTTGCGGCCTGCCGAACCATCATTCCCGTGCGACTGCAAAGTGAGACGATCGATCATCTCGAAGGCCTCGGCATCTCCATCTCGACCGACGACGGCCGCACGTGGTCAGCTGTAAAGAAGCTTTACGACTACGGTCGCCATCATCCGTCGTTGGTGTTGATGCCCAACCAGGACATTGTGATGACCTACGTCGTGCGACTGGGGTATGTCGACGACCAGAACGGCTTTCCGCAATTCGGCATCGAAGCGGTGGTCAGCCACGATCACGGCGTCACCTGGGATCTCGATCACCGGTATTTACTGCATGTCTGGTCCGGTAAACGAACGGGCAAGACCTACTGGTGGCCAAGCAGCCAGGCAACGTCGTCCACGCTGTTGCCCGGCGGCACAATCCTGACAGCTTTCGGAACCGGATACCGTATCAAGGCTGGCGAAGACAGTCCGCAGGCTCCGCGTGACGTCGGACTGATCGAGTGGCGGCTCAACACAGAGCCGGTCAACGCCGAAAGCACAATCCGAGACGCCGCTTTTGACTCCGATCTGCGCAACGTTTTTGATCCGAAGGAGTAGGATTAATGAGTCTCATGAAAACAATCCGTCTTCTCTCCACGATCAGCCTTTTCATCGTCGGACTGGCGTTGCCATTGTCAGCCCAGACACCAGCCAATCCGGTTAAACCCACACCGACCGAGCGCGTGGCCCTCTGGTCGGGCAAAGCGCCCGTTGGCGAAGGCAAGTTCGAGGATTGCAACCTGGAACTCGAGGTGTTCCTTCCGTCAGCCGACAAGGCCAACGGTGCCGCCATCGTGCTATGTCCCGGTGGCGGTTACATCCACCACGTCACCGACCGCGAGGGCTATCCCATCGCGCAATGGCTTAACGAGCACGGCATTGCCACAGTCATCCTGGAGTATCGACTGCCGAAGCTGCGTCATCAGGTTCCGTTACTCGACGCCCAGCGCGCCATCCGCCTCACCCGAGCCAACGCCGCTGCGTGGAAGGTTGATCCGAAGCGCATCGGCATCCTCGGCTTCTCCGCCGGCGGCCACGTCGCTTCGACGGCCGCAACGCACTTCGATAACGGCGTCGCCGATTCGCCCGATCCAATCGAGCGAATCAATTGCCGGCCCGATTTCGCCTGGCTCGTCTATCCCGTCGTCACGATGGGAAAATATACGAACCCCGGCTCCCGGGACAAATTGCTTGGTTCTGATCCGCAGCCCGAACTCGTCCGCCTTTATTCCAATGAAACGCAGGTCACCGCCGACACCCCGCCCACGTTTCTCGTGCATGCCGTTGACGACAAACCCGTGCCGCCGGAGAACAGTCGCCAGTTTGTCGCAGCCATGAAAACCCATCGCGTTTCCGTCGAACTGCTTGAGCTCCCGTCAGGCGGTCACGGTCTCAACGGCTGCATGGGGCCGCTCTGGGAGCAATGGAAAGCCGCCGCCCTAAAGTGGCTCACAGGTCAGAAAGTGATTCCCGAAAGTTCCTCATAAATACGGTCCATCTCCGCCCGATCAAACCCTTCTTTTGCCAGCGGGAGTGCGAGTTATGATCAGGGGCAAGCAACTTGATCGCTCCTCGATGGTCTGATTTGGCCTGGCCGTGATTCTCCTTCGGCCCAGAAACACGGTCCGTTGATGACGGTCCAGGAATTCGATTGAGTAAGTGACAAGAACCGTCTCGACTCATCAAAAAGCCACGATACCAACCGACCTCAATCCTGAATCGTTGACTGATCGGACTCACTGCCTGCGATCAACGCGGCCCCGTCAGCGCCCCGAGCCCGCTTTTGACGAAAAGTACTGGATGCTCTAACGCGGGACCCTCGACCGAACGTTGTCTCACCACCCTGGCGATGCGTTGCACGCGCTGCCGCTCGCCACCCTGTAGCAGGTAACAATTTGATTCGTCCAGCCATCGAAATCGACTCCCGTCCGGTCAAAATACTCCGCTGACGCGTAACACATTTCCGTTGTGAAGCTTACGAGTTGCTTCAAATCTAATTCTCGGCCGAAAGCAGCGTTGACGACCGGCAGTTCAAGTCACATGGTGGAGTCTTTTGCCCCATCATCAGGCCGATCATGGAATTCATTCTGCAGCCCTGGCAGCTCTTCCTCGTGATCCTGGCTGGATGAATCGCCAGCAACAGGAAGTCATCGAGTATCTGCGGACAGAGAACTAGGTGCTAAAACAGAAACTCGGCAAGAAACGCATCCTGCTGGATGACAACCAGCGACGTCGTCTGGCGGTGAAGGGCATGGTCCTGGGACGCAAGCGACTGGAAGAAGTCGGCACGCTGTTCACGCCGGACACGATTCTGCGCTGGCACCGGATGCTCGTCGCCAACAAGTGGGAATACAGCGATCATCGCAAGGACAAACCAGGGCGTCCGCCTCTGTCTGACGAGATCAGGCAACTCGTCTCCAGATGGCACGCGAGAATCCCAGTTGGGGCTATGACCGGATCGCTGGTGCCATGCAGAATCTTGGTCACGACGTCTCGGATCAATCTGTGGGCAACATTCTGAAGGCGCACGGCATCGAACCGGCACCCGACCGGAAGCGACAGACCACCTGGAAGGCGTTCCTCAAATCGCACTGGGACGTTCTCGCGGCCATCGACTTCACGACCGTCGAGGTGTGGACGAAGAGCGGTCTCGTGACTTACTACCTGCTCTTCGTGATGGAATTGAAAACACGCCGCGTTCACTTTGCTGGCTGTACAGCGAATCCGCATGAAGCCTGGATGAAACAAGCGGCACGTGAACTCACCAGCTTCGATGATGGTTTTCTCAACGATAAGCGCTACCTGATCATGGACCGTGACACGAAGTTCTGTGAATCATTCCACTCGATCCTGCGTCAATCGGACGTAGAGCCCATCATGCTGCCGCCGAAAAGCCCCAACCTGAACGCACAGCTGGAGCGGTATTTCGGTTCTTTGAAATCAGAATGCCTCGATCGCATGATTTTCTTCGGGCGGCGATCAATTGAACGAGCAGTCGCTGAATACGTCGCGCACTACCACGTCGAACGCAATCATCAGGGGCTTGGCAATGAGCTCATCGAGCCAGATGCCGAGGTCGGTTCAGTTGCTGGCCAGATCGAGTGCCGTGAGCGACTTGGTGGCATGCTCAAGTATTACTGCCAACGTGCCGCGTGAACTGCTGACGGGCTTCTGATCGTTGTGTTTCTGCGCTGAAGTTCCGTGGGAGCCTCGGAGAGGTGCCATCTTCACGGTATGCCACTGGCTGCGATGGCCACAGGTCGGTCAAAATTGAGTCGGACTTTGTCTTCTAATTCCTGATTGTCAAAGAACTTCGTAGTCGGCGGAGTTTTTCGACCCTCCGGGATCAAACATCGGCCATTCATGACTTGTTCGTTTCGGTGTTGAGGTCGAATCTGGACTTAGGTCAGCGGCAGCACGCCCCCGTCGCTGATCGGGAACGAACGGTTGAGCATGTCGCGGATTTCGGTTTTCGGGTCGATACCCAGTGCGTGGAAGATCGTGGCGTGGATGTCGGGCGGAGAGCATGGCTGTGACTTCGGGAAGGCCGCGTTGCTGTCGCTGCTGCCGTAGACCTGTCCGCCGCGAATGCCTCCGCCAGCGAAGGCGACCGAATAGACGTTCGGATAATGATCGCGGCCGGCGTTGGTGTTGATTCGCGGAGTGCGGCCGAAGTCGGTCAGGATCACGACCAGCGTCTCGTCGAGCGTGCCTCGATCGGACAAGTCCTGCAACAGCGCCGAGACCGTGTGATCGAAGACCGGCAGCAGTCGATTCTTCAGATGGTTGAAGTTGTTGCCGTGTGTGTCCCAGGTGTCTCGTCCGCCGCCGAGATCGCCAGGACCGCAACAGACTTGTACGACCGGCACTCCCGCTTCGGTCATGCGCCGAGCGAGCAACAAACTCTGCCCTGCGATGTGAGTGCCATAAGACTCGCGCACCTTCGGGTCTTCATGATCGAAGTTGTAAGCCTTTTGCAACGCGGTCCCGCCGAGGATGTCTTTGGCGAGTGATTGAAAGTGCTCGAAGCTTTCGTAGTCGCTCGACCGCCGCTCGGTGTTTCGCAATGACGAGAGCAGTTCGCGCCGCGACGACAGCCGATCTTGATCGACGTCATGCAGCTTCAAGACTTCGGCACCGAGTGTCTTGGAACTTCCCTCGTAAGGCGTGCCGCTGGCCGGTCGCAGGACGATCGGATCGTACTTCACTCCCAGCCAGCCGCCATCTTCACCCGCTTGCAGCGTCTCGTTATCGACCATCGGATACGGCATCCGAACGGCGTTCGGTACTCCGCGCGGAGACGAGCGAAACCTGGAAATCACAGCAGCGATCGATGGCCAGTCATCGCGCATCGGGGCGATGTTGGCAGACTCGCGGCGGCTTGTGGCCCGTCAGGTTCCAATACATGCCTCGGCCGTGAAACCCATCGTCGTGAGAAATTGACCGGATGATCGTCAGCTTATCGGTGTGCCGAGCCAGCTTCGGCAGGTGCTCGCCAATCTCGATTCCCGGCACGACGGTCGGGATCGGAGCGAACTCGCCACGGATCTCGCGAGGCGCGTCGGGCTTCAAATCCAGCGTCTCCAAATGCGACATTCCTCCCCAGCAAAAGAGGATGATGCACGACTTCGCCTGGCCGCTCCCCTCGCTGCCAGACGCCGCGAGGCTCTGCATCTGCAAGTAGCTCGGCAGCGAGAGTCCACCGATCCCGGCCGCCGTTGCGAAGAGTCGGCGACGAGACAATTCAAATTCTGACGCGGACAAAGTCGTCGAGTGTTTATTCAGCGGCATTTGAGTTCGAGCCTTGTGGCACTTGAGACAAAGAGCGGGCACGTTGCACGGACTATTTATCAGCTTATCGACCCGTAGGGTACTTTTCATCTCGTGTTATTGCGCTCGTCTCCCTTCATTCGTTGGACTCTTCCGATCCACTCGGTATCACGGTTACCGATCCAATTCGCAAAGCAGATCGAGGATCTCGACTCGCACCTGATTGGCGACGTTGCGGTCTTTGGGTTCTTGCCATTCGAAGGCGGCGTAGGCGTGCGGTTGAGAAACTCGAGGAGCGGCTTCGGCCACGGTGCTGATCGTGGAGCCCAATGTGCCTGTACTTCATCGTTATCTTCACATCTGAGTGCCGGGCTGACTTTGACTACTTGATATTTCCCGGTCGCTGCTCAGTTCAAGTCGGCAGCCCAAGAATGCTTCGGAAGCCCGCATAACATGTCGGTGAGCGCCACTTCCAGAAGCGCCCAATCGGATTCGCACGCTCAAGACAATCACGATCCGATCGCATTCAGATTGATTCATCCGCGATTTGCTTCGTGACTTCGGTTTGCGCGACCGAGGCGGCGAAAATTTGACGGCCCAACTCGCTCCGGTTTGGTCGACCGATGCCGCGAAAAATGACTACAGGTGGATTCGCTGGTGCAGATCTTGTCGTCGTCAATTGGATGGCAATACGGGATTTCGCCACCAAAACCAAAGTGCGATCGGGCGATCTGACCTGCTGCTTCCTGTTGCGAAGAGGCAGTAGTTTTCGGAGTTCAAATCCGGTCGCCCCGACTTGAAATCAAAACAGCTCGTCGCATTGATTTGCAGCGAGCTGTTTCTCGTTTGGTGGGTGCGAGTTACGCAAAGCACGAAGCTCAACGCAGTCAGTTCAAACAGGCGACACTCTTCGGGATGCGATTAAGGCCAATTGCTCGAACCTACTGGCAGATTGGCAGTTACGGAGTTCAAATCCTGTCGCCACTTTCGGTGTCCGTCAGCTTGGTTCGAGTCCCGATCGGGGAGCTTTCGACAGTCTGTACACACCGAAACCCTCAGTCACACGTTTTTGTGGCGGAGGGTTTCGTCATTGATGGAAGACTTGGACGTAACCCGAAACCAGATTTTTCACGCCTGTCGCGTTGAATCACGACTGGAAGAGCGGCGATAACCAACGTCTTTGCTCCTCACCAATCAAACGCATTTATTGCGTGAGGTAGGAACACCGAAGCGAGTTAGTCAAATTGCTTCGTAGCTTCGGTCGATGCAACCTACAACAAGAAGGAATCCGGCCAAGTGCAGGAGGTCAGTTCACCTCTGCGCGTTCGCGAGACCCCATTGTGATCTAAGTCTCCTGGGTTCCAGTGCGAACCAAAAACACCTCGGTCACAAATTATTTTGGGGCCGCGGGCCTTGTCATTCGTCGCGCGATCAAGCCAGCGAGCGTTGATCGAGTTCCGCCGGATGCTCCACAAACCTCTGCATCAACTGTGTTGAAGAAGCAGAGATGGCCCGTCCACACTGGGATTATTGCGTTCTACCTTTCGTCAGGGAAAACGCCAGAGAATAATGTCAAGAATCTTTGCTAATTTGAGACTCCTGGCGGCAATTATTCTTTGATGAGTGACGATTCTATTCAGTTCGACGACCACACGCTCGCCGTGCAGACGCTGTTTGTGCAGCATCAGCAGGCGGTGCTGGCGTATATCCTTACGCTGGAGCCGGACCTGCATGATGCTCAGGAAATCGTGCAGGAGACCTTCGTAACGACCACTCGTAAAGCGGCGACGTTTACTGTCGGGACCAACTTTCTGGCGTGGGCGTGTGCGATTGCCCGCTTCAATACGCTGCATTTTCAAAGGACGCGCAGCCGCCGAAACGCACGGTTGGCTGAGGATGTCGTCGAACTGCTGGCGGAGCACGACAATGATGACTTCTCAGTGTTTCAGTCGCACGTTACGACGCTCAGGCGATGTCTGCAGGAACTGGCTCCGAAAGCTCGCGAGTTGGTCAACCTGAGATACCACGCTGGAAAGCTCCCGGAGCAGATCGCCGATGAGGTGGGTTGGACGGCCAATTCGGTACGCGTTGCATTGACTCGGGCTCGCAATGCGATGCGGGATTGTCTTGGGCGAAACGAAGAAGAGGAGACATCATGAACAAAGAACGTCTCGATGAACTGATTGACGCCTGGCGCGACAACGATCTGTCGGACGAACATGCCGAAGAGCTGAACTCGCTTCTGCGCGAATCGGAAGATGCTCGTCGAACGTTTGCGGCCGACGCTCGCATGCACGGGCTGTTGCATTGTGCGGTTGCCCAAGAGGCGGTTGAACGTGTCGCGGCAGGGCCGATTCCCGATCAGCCTCGCACGCCGTGGACGGCCATCGCGATCGCGTTGTGCTGGCTCGCGGCAGGAATTGTCGTTGCTATGGTTGCGTGGCAGCGTGGTGGGTCGGTCTCATCAGCGAAACCTGACCCGAGCATTCGTGTCGCGGAACTGCGATATGCGGAAGACGCTGATTTCACCACCGCGCGACAGTCGCCAGATCGCGCAGTCGTTGCCGGTAGTCGACTGGGGCCGGGCGTCTATCTGCTCAAGCAGGGTTTTGTAGAACTTAACTTTTACGGTGGAGCTACGGTCGCGCTTCAGGCTCCGGCGGAGATTGAGCTTCGCTCGCAGCGTGAAGCCCGCCTGTTGAGTGGACGGCTCACTGTCGAAGCGGGTGACTCGGAAAGATCATTCCTGCTGCATACCCCTGCCGGTGAAGTTGTTGATATCGGCACTCGTTACGGCGTTTATGTGGACGGGGCGGGAGTGACCGAAACCCATGTCTTTGAAGGACTGGTCGATGTTCGGCCAGTCTCTTCCAACGCCTCCGTACAGCGGATCGAAGCCAACTCCGCAATGCGAATCAGTCCAGCGGGCAAGCAGGAGTCGCTGCTCATGGACGCGACGACGTTCCCCCAGCCTTCGCGGCAGATCGGTGAAGTGTTGCGTCACTCTGGTTTTGAATCCGGCACGAAACTGCGGATCGGAGCTGATAGCCAAACGGGGGTCTGGTTTGGCGACGTTTGTCAAATCGTTCGTGAGCACGGCAAGGTGAGGCCGTACACCGGCGACAGGATGTTGCTGTTCCAGTCAACGGGGCAAGACACGCAAGACGGTTCGGAAACGCGTGCGTCACAGTTGTCGCAGTGGATTGATCTCTCGCCATGGAGGGACGCGATCGCGGATGGCCGCGTGCAGGCGAAACTCACGGCACGGTTCAATCGCGTTGCTGGCGACGCGGAGACAGACTCGCAGTTCAGTATCCAACTGGAATCGTTCGAGGTCGGGAGCGACGAAGCTCAGCATCTGCTGAAGTCCGGGCGGCTCGCACGTTCGCGCACCGGTCACCAGTTACTAAGCGACAGCGAACCGGCATCGTGGGAAAAGCTCGAAGCGGTGTTGACGCTTCCGGCAAACAGCCGATGCATCAATGTCATGATCCTGGCGTTCGAGAACGTTGTGAATGACGACGAAGTTAACGAAGAATTCGATGGCCACTTCGCGGACGATCTGCACTTTCACTTGCTGATCGAACCCGCGTCAGGCGAGACAAAGTAGCTACAGTCCAGACCGTGGATGCGGTTAATCCACCACAGGTTAATCCTCGCTCTGGCGAGCGTAGCTACCGACGAAGTAAGGAAGAGATCAACATGAAACAACAAACAGGCAGTTGTCAGAACTATCGGCAACAGCAGTGTCACTCACGTCGCGATGCACTTCGCGTTGGTTCGCTCGCGCTGGGCGGGCTGACGCTGGGCAACTTCTTTCGCATTCCGTCGGCTCAGGCCGAGCAGAAGTTTTATGAGTCGAAAGAGAATACCGCGAAGAGTGTGATTCAGATTCGGCTTGGTGGTGGAGTCGCGGCGCAGGAATCGTGGAATCCGAAGCCGGACGCCCCGGCGGACTATCGTGGACCGTTCGGGGTAACGAAGACGTCGATTCCCGGCATCGTCCTCAGCGAGA
Organism: uncultured Planctomyces sp.; assembly: GCA_937904325.1. Lineage (GTDB taxonomy): Bacteria > Planctomycetota > Planctomycetia > Planctomycetales > Planctomycetaceae > JABMPE01. The sequence goes on along the minus strand of CALGTK010000315.1, from coordinate 8,803 downwards.
CGATGCCGCAGACCGCGAAAATCGCCGACAAGCTCACGGTGGTGCGTTCCGTGGTCGGCGCGATCCCGGATCACGGTCAGGCGATGTATCACATGCTGCGCGGTTACAGGATGACGCCCGCGATTCAGCATCCGACCGTCGGGACGGTGGTGAATCACGAGTTCGGTGGGCGCGGGGCGTTGCCAGGATATGTGAGTATTGGGCATGCAGACGACGAAACGGGTTACCTTGGCGCGCACTACGGGCCTTTCGCGACCGGAGGAGACCCGGCCATCGGGAATTTCGAAGTGCGTGACATGACGCTTCCTGACGGTCTGAGCTGGGAAGCCTTCGAAAACCGGAAGAAGATTCGCGACACCATCAATGCCAGGTTCCGCAAGCTGGATGCGGATCCCGCGCCGCTCGACGCATTGGATTCCTACTATCGGCAGGCGTTCGACATGATCACTTCCGACGCGGTCAAGGACGCCTTCGACCTTTCGAAAGAGCCGGAAAAACTCGAGGAGCGCTACGGCAAAGGCCGCTTCGGGAAGACGGGATCGCAAGCGGGGATGCGAATGCTGCTGGCGCGGCGCCTCGTCGAGTCCGGCGTGCGATTTGTGTCGTTCGGCTACGGCGGCTGGGATCATCACTCGAACATCAAGCCGGAGTTCGAAACGCAGATGCCGGCATTCGACAACGCCTTTGCGACCTTGATTGGCGATCTCGACGAACGTGGTCTGCTGGACAGCACGCTCGTCTGGGTCGTCTCGGAGATGGGCCGCACGCCGAAAGTGAACAACGTGGCGGGACGGGATCACTGGTCGCGCGTGTTTTCCATTGCGATGGCTGGAGGCGGTTTGAAACGCGGACTGTTCTATGGCGACGCGGACATCACCTCGTCGGAGCCGTCCCGTGATGCCGTCCCGTTAGCGAATCTCCATTCGACGATTTACAGGCTGATCGGCATCAACTCAGACAAGGAGTTGATGGCTCCCGGGCCGCGGCCGATGGAAGTTATCAACGGGGGCGAGCCGATTGCGGATTTGATCGCCTGACACGCCGCAACCAAATGTAGCCTGACTCTCCGAGTCGGGCGGCTTGGAAACCCGACTCGGAGAATCAGGCTACGAAGAGAAGCAGCATAGCATGAGAAAACTCACTCTGACATTTGTCCTTTTTATAACCGCGTGCAGCCAGGCGCTCGCCGCTACAACCGCAGACTATCTCATGCCAATGGCTGTGGAGCGGGGCCGGGATGTGGAGGTGATCCTTCACGGTAATCGCCTGCAAAACATCGAGCAGGTCCTGTTCTGGGACGAAGGCATCACCTTTCTCGGCTCCGAACCGGTGAGCGAAGTTCGCGATCTACACCAAGAGAAAATGAATCCGGCCCGCGAAGGGACGGCGGCGCGGCTGAAATTTCGGATCGCAGAGGAATGCCGGTTGGGTAGGCACTATTTCCGCATCCGGACGGACGAAACGCTCTCCGAACTTCAGTCTCTCTGGGTCACGCCCTATCCCTGCGTCGAGGAAAGCCAGCCGTTCTCCGATCACGAAAAAAAGACCAACGGCGATTTCGAGCACGCGCAGTCGGTGGAACTCGGCACGACGGTTTACGGCTACTCCCTGCTCTACCGATTGCAGGATCACGACTTTTTCAGGGTCGAGATGGAAGCGGGCCAACGACTCACCGTGGAGCTGTGGTCGGATTGCCTCAACTTTTTCCGCACCGACTGCACTAGCGATTACGCGGTAGCGGTTTACGGGCCGGATCGCAAAAGGTTGGCTTTTTCGGACAACACCGCCCTGACGCGGCGCGATCCCTGGCTGTCGCTGGCGGTTCCCAAAAGCGGAACTTACTACATCGACATTCACAAGAGCGTGGAGGCGGAGCATATGCCGTGGCACTACATTGCGAACATCACCGGTGGGGTGCGGCCCGCGCTGACCTATCCGCTGGGCGGTGAGGCGGGAACCACGCTGGCGATGCAGTTGCTGGGTGGCGGCGCTGATCGCGAAGCGAAGGTTCCACTGCCGAAGCGGCCGGGCCGGTTTGAGGAATCAATGATCGAATACCGCGCCGGCGAAGCGGTTCTGCCCAATCGCATCCAGGTAGCGGAGTTTCCCAACGTGTTGGAAGACGGCAAGGCACATTTCACGCCCGATAACGCGCAGGTCTACGATGGCCAGCTGCCGATCGCCTTCAACGGTATCATCGAGAACGAAGGCAAACTCGACTGGTTCCGCTTTACCACGCGCAAAGGTGAGCGTTACCGGATTCGTTCCTACTCCGCCCGGCTTGGCTCGCCGCTGGACCCAATCATGACGATTCAGCCCGCGCCCGGGACGGAAAGCAAGATCAACGTGACGGTCGACGACTCCAAATTCCACATGCACGACCTGGCCGATAACAAGAACCTCGCGCACAGCATGAAAATGGATCCGGTGATGATTTTTGAGCCGGACGTGGATGGCGATTTTCTGCTCGGCATCGGCGACAGCCAGTTTCTCGCCGGTCCGCACCATGTTTACCGCGTGGAAATCCAGCCGGTCACCGACCAGGCGTTCTTGCGTGTTACGCGCGACTACCGTGAGGTGCCAGCCAAGCGCGAGGCGTTCGTGATTCCGCGCGGCAACACGATGGAACGAACCATGCAGTTTTTGATTCCTGCGGGAAGTCGCTACCGCGGCGAAGTGGAGTTTATCGCCGAAGGATTGCCGCCGGGTGTCACGATGGAATGTGCCCCTGCCAAGGTGGGGAGCGGATGGGTTCAGCTCATTTTTACCGCGGACAAGAATACCAAGCCGTGGGCGGGATTCATCGACCTGAAAATGCGCCCCACCGACCCGGCGGCGGAGTTCACCGGCGAGTATCTCTTCCACCGCGTGTCTGATGGCGGTCGGGGCGGCTATGGCGATTCGTTTTACCTCTATCGCAAATGCCCGCTGGCCGTGGTCGAACCCGCCCCGTTCGCGGTTCGCGTGCTTGAGCCCAAGGTGCCGCTGATGAAAAAGGCTTCGTTGGAAGTGGAAGTCGAAGTTGAGCGGCGCGACGGATTTTCTGGTCCTGTCAGGCTCACTTGCTATTGGACGCCGTATGGCGTGGCTGCCGGAGCGCCGGTTGACCTGACCGCGGAAGAAAGCCGCGCCACGTTTGCCCTGAGCGCCGATGATCGGGCTGAGGTCGGTTCATTTCCGCTTTCGATCACGGTTCAGCAGGCACTCGATGAGACACCTGACGAACGAGGGGCGAGAAAAAACGGTTACGGCACCGGCTATCACTACGTCGCCTCCCCCCCGGTTCACGTTCAAGTGGCCGAACCGTATCTGGACATTACGTTTGAACGAACCGCGCTCGCGCAGGAAACGACCGGCGAATTAGTCGCCGCAATTACCGAACTACGTCCCTTACCCGGTACCGCGCAGGCTAAGCTGCTGTTACTCCCGCCCGGGATGGAAGCGAAGGGCAGCGCCGTAAAGATTCAGCCGGGCGACAAAACGGTGCGGTTTCCGGTCAAAGTGACGCGAGACTGTCTGGTCGGCCAGTACGAAAACATCACCTGCGAAATTGCGGTCGAGGTTGGCGGGCAATTGATCAAACAAACCTCAGGTAACGCGGTCATTCGCATCGACGAAGAGAAAAAATGAAAACTACACTCCTTTCCTGTCTCATTCTCACCCTCGCTCACGCCGCGTTTGCGGAAGAGGTTCCCAGTTTCAAAAACGACGTCGTTCCCGTCTTCATGCGAGGCGGCTGCAACGCGGGAAATTGCCACGGAGCAGCCCGGGGCAAGGACGGCTTCATGCTTTCCCTGTTTGGTTATGATCCCGAGGGCGACTATTACCGCTTGCTGGAGGAACAACCGGGCAGGCGCGTGAATCTCGCCGCGCCCGAGCAGAGTCTGCTCCTGCAAAAGGCGACCGGCAAGGTCGTGCACAGCGGTGGTGAGTTGTTTGCCGCGGATTCAGAGGCTTACCGCGTGATTCACGACTGGATCGCGGCAGGCGCGCCAAGAGATCCGGAAGACACGCCGGACGTGACCGGTATTCGCATGGAGCCACCTGTGATGGAATTCCCCGGCCCGCAGGGAAACGTGGAGACCAAAGTGATCGCCATCTACTCGGATGGCTCCGAGCGCGATGTCACGCAATGGAGCCTCTACCTTTCCAGTAACGAAGGCGTTGTGGCGATCGACGACTCGGGCGTGGTGGCTCCGCAGCGGGCGGGCGGCGCCCACGTGTTTGCCCGGTTCAGCCGCTTCACGCAGGGCAGTGAGGTTTTCATTCTCCCCGAATCCGACGAGTTTGAATGGCAGGCGCCCGAGCCGGCCAATTACATCGATGAACTGGTCTACGCAAAGCTGCGGAAACTTCGGATTCATCCTTCGGGCCTTTGTTCCGACGAAGACTTCCTTCGCCGCGTCACCATCGACCTGATCGGCTTGTTGCCCACCGAGGACGAATACCGCGCGTTCATGGAATCGACAGATCCTGACAAGCGCACCAGGGTGATCGACGAGCTGATCTCGCGCGAAGACTTCGGCGAACTGTGGACCGCGAAGTGGGGCGAGTGGCTGCGCATCAAGACGAACACCAACGTCGGGTTCGGGACGGCGCCCAAGATCGGCGCGGGCTACTTCGTCTGGCTGCGCGACCAGTTTATCTCGGACCGCCCACTCAACGAAGTGTTCCACGAACTGGTTACCGCGTCAGGATCCAGCCTGGAGAATCCGCCGTCGAATTTCTTCAACATGATCGTCCAGGGCAATGAGCCGCCGCATGTCATTGGCCAAAACGTAGCTCAGGTGACTCTCGGCATTCAAACGCAGTGCGCCGAATGCCACAACCACCCGTTCGACCGCTGGACGATGGACGACTACTACGCCTGGACGTCCTTCTTCACCGGGCTGCGCCGCAAGCACGGCCGGATTATCTCCGAAACCCTGTTCACCACCAATCCCGACGCCCCTCTCGCGAAACACCTCCTCGACGGGCGGCCCATGCCCCACCGATTCCTCGGCGGCGGCGCTCCGGACCTGGAAAACCAATCGCCACGCCAGGCCTTGGCCACTTGGATGACCGGACAGAACAACGAACTCTTCCGCGAAAACCTCGCCAACCGGACTTGGGATCACTTCTTTGGCCGCGGTATCGTCGCTCCGATTGATGACGTCCGCATCAGCAACCCGCCGAGCAATGGACCGCTGCTCAACGAATTGGGACACCGCCTGGCGGAGGATCATGGTTACCGGCTCAGCCGGCTGGTTCGCGACATCTGCCTGTCCTACACCTATCAAGCCACTGCGTCGACTAAGCCCTCTAACCAGAACGACTCCGAATTCTTCTCTCACGCTTCGCTCCGCCGACCACGCGCCGACGTGCTCTTCGACTGCATGAATCAGGCCATGGGCAACACGCCGAGGATTCGTCGTTCGACCCGCACCAAAGCGATTGATCTCTTCGAAGGCGGCGCGGGGGACAACTACAACTCCCACTTCTTCGCCACCTTCGGCCAATCGCGCCGCGAAAGCGTCAACGATTCCGAAACCAGTTGTGATCCCAGCCTGCCCCAGGCGTTGCACCTGTTGAACGGCAGCACGATTCACCGCGCCTTGAACCGCGAGACCAGACTCATCCACGATCTGATGCATCTGAAGCAACACCCGGCCGCTTCGCGCGAAATCGTAGATCGGCTCTACATTCGCTGCCTGACACGAACCCCAGACGAATCCGAGTGGGAAGTCATCCAGTCGACCATGCCGCCCGCGACGGAAAAGGATAGCCGTGTGTGGAAGCGTTGGTACGACGGCGTGCTCTGGGGGCTGTTGAATTCGTCCGAGTTCCTTCTCAATCATTGACGGCGCATAGCTGCCGTCGCCAGACGGCGGAGCGATGCCGAAAGAACCAGCTCTGGCGAGCGTAGCTACAGAAATTACTTGCCACACATGATTACTCCGATGAATACACGATTCACGCCGCTCCTTATTCACTCGATAGCTCTGTTACTCCTCGCCTTCACACTGCCGGGGTGCGGCGAGGATAAGGCCCCCGAAGCAGTGGAGTCGTCCTCCGACAACACCGGGCAGACTGCCACTCTAGAAGACACCGCAGCGCAGGAAACGGCCCCGCTCGGCGAACGCAACGATAATTCGGATCAACAAACCGCAGCGCCGGATCCGGACGTAGTCACGTCAGCAGAACCGTCGCCCTCAAAACCCATCGCCGCCTCAGCCGCTCCGCCGAACTTTCAGGAACACGTCCTGCCGATCTTCAAGAAGCACTGCGTCGGTTGTCACAACGCCGATGAGAGCGAAGCCGGACTCGATCTCAGTTCGAGCAAAGCCGCGCTGGCCGGCTCGTCCGGTGGCAGCGTGCTGAAAGCCGGGCTTTCCGATTCGAGTCCGCTTTATCTGTCTGTCACTCATCACGAAGACTATCCGGCCATGCCGCCGGAAAAGCCGAAACTCGCTGATGCAGATCTCAAGACGATCCGTGAGTGGATTGCAGGCGGGTTGATCGCGACCGCTGGCGGCAAATCGAATCTTCGCGAAGTGACGTTCGATATCAGTGCTGGCTCGATGCAGCGGCCGGAAGAGCCGGCGTTCCCCGAGAGTCTGCCGGATGTCCCGCTAGCGAGTACAAGAGTCTCGCCGCCAGTTCTCGCGATGGCCTGCAGTCCATGGGCGAAGCTGGTCGCGGTCAGCGGCCATCATCAGGTGTTGCTGTATGGAGCGCAAGATTCCTCCGGAAAACTAGAACACGTCGGAACCCTGCCGTTCCCGGAAGGCGACATTCACGATCTGCGGTTCTCTCGCAATGGCGACCTGCTCATCGCCGCCGGCGGCATCGGTGCCGAGTCAGGCAAGGTCGTTGTCTACGACGTAAAGACAGGCGGCCGTATCGCGACGCTGGGCGACGAATACGACATCGTGTTATCCGCCGACATCAGTGCCGACCACAAGTACGTGGCAATCGGCACACCGGCAAAGCTGGTCAAAATCTTCTCGACGCGCACCGGCGAACTGGTGCATCGCATCAAAAAACACACCGACTGGGTGACGGTCGTACGGTTCAGTCCTGACGGAAAACAGCTCGCGACCGCTGACCGCAACGGCGGCATTCATGTCTGGGAGACTGAATCCGCCGGAATCGTCTACACACTTGACGAACACAAGGTAAAGGTCACGGCCTTGAGCTGGCGAGTGGACGGCAAGCTGCTGGCGTCAGCGGCCGAGGACGGCAAGTTCGTTCTTTGGGACATGAAAGACGGCTGGGCCACCCGATCCATTACAGCTCACGCGGCCAAAGCCCGCACACGCTACTCGCGCCGCACAGGAGTCCTCGACATCGCCTTTGCCACGGACGGCCGCATCCTGACCGTCGGCCGAGACAGGCTTCTCCGTCTCTGGAATCCCGATGGCTCACCAACATCAGAAGTCGCCGAACATTCGACTCTGCCCCTTCGGGCACAGTTCCTCTCAAGCGGACAACTGATTGCCACAGGCACCTTCGACGGACAACTTCGCACATTCACATTGTCACCCAAGATGACACAACGGGCGACAATCGAAACCGTGCCACGAAGCGAGTGATCACGGAATCTCAAGCCTCGTTTTCATCTCACCTTAATCGAGCAATGATTGGCAATATCGTGCTCTTTCAATCCGATCAGGCCGACGCTTTTTTTGTTCGCATCTGGGCTTCGGAATAGCCGAAAGGGCGTTCCATGGGTGGATGACTCGGGGAGCTATCTGGACCGTCTATTCAAGGTTAGCAGCCCGCTTTTGCTGTTGGGTTAACACGCGTCGGTGAAAACGACCGACTGCAATTCCCGCTTATTCTTCGAGCTGGAGGTTGGACCAACCCGCGCGATTTAGAGAATTGGCTCGGACGCTGAGGTTGGGCACGTCGACGAAAAAATCATTCGCCTCTATACGCACATTGCCGATCAGCGTTTGCAGGAGGCGGTCAGGAATCTTGACGGGCAGCCGGATGGTCCGGCTGCCACTACTGAGGCGGATGATACCGGGCGGAAAACAAACGCTCCGGCAGACTCCATGGATTCGGAGAAGTACGATGAAGACAGTACGAAAAGCACAGATTGAGAATCAGCACAAAATCAGCACACTGGCAAATTCCTCGCGCAAGTGCTCAGCGCAAACCAAAGGCCGCCATCGAGTTACGATGACGGCCTGTGGGGAAGGCGGAGAGGGGGGGATTCTCTGACCGGTAATCTGATGCGATGTCTCATGTGCGGCAGACGCTGAAATAGTAATGCGAAATCTGACAACGTCAACTAGCTGCGTGTGTGATTTGCCACTCGTCCGAAGCTCGAAATGCCACAAAACTGCCACAAAGCAGATCAATTCCTGAGATCGCCGAGCCGAAGACCAGGGCCGACGACACGCACTCTTCCGCTAAGCCATCGAGATAACGGAACCGATACTTCAGCGGACAGCTCTGAAAGGTCCGGACGGCTGAGTACGACAGATAGTCCCGCGTTGGTGGGGATGCAGCTGTGATCATGACGGCACCTCCGTCGTCCGGCGCTTGAGCTCATCGATCAGTGAACTGGCTTCCCGGATCGACAGGTCCTCCAGGCGGTTCCGGTGAAACCGTTCCTGTACCAGGTTCTGCGGATCCATTCGTTGTCGCCGGGCGATCGCAAAGATGGCCCGTACCTGACTCTGCGTCGCTGTTCCGGCTGCCGGACGGTCCTGGTGACCGTTGCTGTGCCCGTTACCATTGGGAGCAGGATGTTTGGCTGGCTGAGCCAGTTGGTCGTTGACTGCTTGCCGACATGCCGCGAATGCGTCGGCAA
>CALGTK010000314.1 GCA_937904325.1 uncultured Planctomyces sp. | reverse complement strand
TCGGGCAACGAGCTGATCAAGCAGGTCGAAAGTCAGCGACTGCATTACTGCGAAGCCGACGCCGAAGAGATTCACGGACCCATTTACGGTATCCCAGCTTCGGCCAAAGAATCGGCGTACGAGCCATCTTCGTTTCAATTGTCGCCAGCCATTATTCCAATGAACGAGTCGTCTCAATTACCGCTTCCGCTGCCAGTTCCTGGCGAAGAAGAGCAGTCAATTCCGATGACACACCAACAGACTTCTCAATCGCGACTGCGAAATCCGTTTAACAAGTCATCGCGAAATCGCATTCGTCAGGTTGGATTCGCCGATCACGAACCACGGCCACTCAAACCTGCGAAGTCAGCGCAGAAAACGCCGAGTTCGCCTCTCAATTTCGGACGATCGCTGAGCCGCAACAAATAATTAGCGAATGAAGTCATCCCTGCGAAAGCAAAGGCCCGGTTGCTGCCATACTCTGGACCGGGTTCGAGCCTTCGCTGGAGTGACGACTCAGAAGTTGCCTGTCGAATTACGAACTGAACTTCACACCTAACCTTTCCCACACTGGGCGATTCGTCATGACCCGAATCCCATGTCTGCTTGCGGCAACGTCGCTATTCCTGTTCTCATCGAGTGGGTGTTCGTCGCTCAGCCTGCCTCGCTTCGGCGAAAACACAAACGCAAGCGTCAGTTCAAAACCTGCACGCTGCCTGTGCCTCTGGCAACCAGTTGATAGCGAGGACGCTGCCGGGCAACCCGTGCGGGGGTTCGGTGGCCAGGTTTACTTCTTTGCCGCCGATTCGGAAGAACCAATCGCAGTAAACGGTGACGTACGAGTCTTTGTCTTCGACGACATCGGCACACCGACTCAACAGGCTCGGCCAAAGGATGTTCAAGACTTCGATTCGTTTGTCTGGCAGTCGTTCCGAACGGAGTCGCAGTTTGGAACCAACTACACAGTCTTTCTGCCGTACGCTCAGGCGAGTAAATATGAATCCGTCTGCTCGCTGCGGTTGCGACTCATTCAGCCTGATGGAACTCAACTCCTCTCTGACATGGCGACTGTCAAGCTCTCTGGCAAACCGCGCGAAGACAAGTCGATCCGACAGCTTGTCAGTCCTCGCGAGCATTCCATTAACTCTGAAAGAAGTCGGGAACTGAGAGTCGATCTTCAAAGACGCGGGACCAGCAACCGAGCCACAACAATTGGTTCGATTCAGGAAGGCCGCCTTTCGCGACGAAGTGAGTCTGAAATCAATGATCAGCATCTCGATGAGCATGCACGGTTAAGAATACAGAGATATGAATCACAGCTTGCGGAGATGCATGGCGAGTATACAGAAAATGACGACCGATCCAGGTCACCATCTCGACGAACACTAGAGTCCGCGATCTCTGATCTGATGCCTGCTATCCGAAGGGTTTCACACGGCAACACGGGGTCACTCCAAAGAGTGACGCCGGCCGCGCATGAAGTGTTCTCGGCGGATGAACCACAACGCGTCCAACGTGCTGACTACAACGATGCCCATTCGCTGTCATCGTTCAGGAGTGACGATTGAGATGAAGGTCGTTCGAAAAGGACGAGTCAATCAAACTCGGACAAAAACATTCGAAACTTCTCTCGGCCGTTAAGCCGACATCGTGAACCGTCTCGACAACCGACCTGATCAAACGATCGTCGGATGCAGACTCTGCAGTTTGCAGGGATTGCCGAATGAGTCTTCGGACGATCGCGTTAGCACGTTGACGGGGTACTGAACGTGGTCGTGTTCCAGTATTTGTTCGAATTGATGAGCGACGTCGCAAGTCTGTTTAGATAAGGGGCAAACGTTGTCCGCGATGCACCTAACGCGTTCACGCCAGGGTTTATGAGAACGCCTGTCACTATGGTCTGATGATGCCAGTTTCTGTGAAACTTCGGCTGAATTCAGATTGACGATGGAAATTCACGGCGGTAATTTGATGCGACTATTCTGTTGGTGTGCGCTGTTTCGGAATTATTGCCGGCATCATACGTCGCCGAATAGCACACCTTCGCCTCGTGCAGGTTCATCCTGCACGAGGCTTTTTTATGCGCACGTGCTTAGCATGTCGCCTTCACCGACTGAGAGACTGGGGCTGACGAAAATTCATCCGCAAGTTCGCTATGCGAACCAGTCACTCAGGAAATCTTGACTGGGAAGCATCACCATGACTGAAATCATGAACCACCTTTTCGATGCGGCAGCGGACTCGACAGATGGAAATACGCAGACGCATACCTGCTCTATTTTCGATGCCGGACGAGTGCTCGCGGAATCGCTTTCATTAAATTCAAACGAAGTTCACTGCATGGTTTCCGCCGAGTCTGTTCCTGATTTCGTGCAACTTGCAGCGGCAGTCGATCAGCTTCGGTCAGCTAACGCGACGATTGGAATCCTGGCAGGAAGTCAGCATCCCGATTTAACGTTCGCCTGGAAACAACTGCCGTCGGCGCTGGCAGCTTTTGCGATGCCGCCGGAAACTCGCGGGGCGATTTTGTTCGACGTGAGTCGGACGATTCAGGAACCAGATAACAACAGCGAACGGCCGATTCAGGAAGTCATCATTCGAACTGCGATGGACAATCCGGAAACGGTGATCCTGATTGACACTAAATCCACATCAGTCGATTCGCCGCTGCCGACCGCCGCTGTCGATCTGCCAGAGCTTGCTCCAGAACACCCCGGTGGCAGGCGTCAGTGGCTGGCCAGTCTCTTAAAGCAACTGCGACCTCAAAAGTACCTTGATGAGGCAGGGGACCCATGTGAAGCCGAGGCAGTACTTGCGGGATTGCTCCAGATCAACGACTACCTGGACGAAAGTCACAACCACTCGCAGAGGATTCAGGGCAAAGGCCAGGACGTGAACGGCGACTACTGGCACGGCATCATGCACCGCCGCGAGCCGGACTATGGAAACGGCAAGTACTGGTTTCGCCGAGTCGGCCATCACCCGTGTTTTGACTTACTTCCACCGCTGGCTGATCAGGCCTTTGATGAATGTAACGCATCCGACTCGTCCGATTGGAAGCATCGAGTGGCTGGTTCAAACGGCTGGGACGGAGCAGCGTTCATCGACCTCTGTCAGGCAGCAGAGCAATCTTCCGATGCTGACTTGACGACGGCCGCGAAGAAAATCCAATGGGCCGAAATGCTTTTGCTGCTGGTGCATTCATATCGGCAGGCGTGTGGTCGTTAGACGACATTCTCTTCAGGGATCTGGGCCTGTCGATCAGTTCCGACCGCCGAACCGTCGATTGAACCCGGCGTCAGCGGCAATCAGCAACTTCCGCCAGGTAGGAAGACTCACTCGACGGCTGTAAACGTCAAATCTGCGTTTTACGATTTCCTTGAGCAACCCACCGTAGATCTTCAACATCGCTTTAAGAATCGGCTGCCCCGTAGGCTCCAGCCATTGGAACAGGTCGTTCGCCTTTGCGTAGTATGACTCAGCTCGTTCGCTCTGAAACGCCATCAGTTGATGAAATCTTTCGTCCATGACTCGGTTACTGATGTCGGCTGGCGACATTTCGAACCGAATCAGATCCTCAGCCGGCAGGTAAACACGCCCGTTATCAGCGTCCTCGCCTAAGTCGCGAAGAATGTTGGTCAGTTGAAACGCCAGTCCGCAGTCGGCTGCCGACATCAACGCCGCATCGTTGTTGAAGCCCCAGATGTGGATGCAGCAGACGCCGACGACTCCGGCCACCTGGTAACAATAGTCAGCGAGTTCTTCGAACGTCTGAAACTGACAATGCAGCTCGGTCTTTCCCGTAGATGACTCGCGATCCGCAATGGCTGTTGCCAGATCTATTCGCACGCCGCTGATCACATCCAGGTAGCAGTGCGTCGGAATTCTGTAGCGCGACGTCATGTCGATCAGAGCCGGAAAGACCAGCCGGAACTCTTCTCGACCTGTACCAAAGTCATGGTCTGGCGACAGGTTATCATCCAGTGCTGATCGCGTTGCATATTCCCAATCGACGAGCCTTTCCGAACGAACGTCCAATGACACATTTTCGTCATCACCGACGTCGTCACACAGCCGCATGTACGAATACAGAACGCACATCGCCTGAAACTGGTCGGGCGGTAGTCCGGTAAAAGAATAGTAAAAATTCTTCGCCGTCCGTCGCGCAAGCTCCTGACAGCATGCGTAGGAATCGGCGAGAGATTCAGACATGGAATGGCGACTCGAAGGAAGTTCCTGGTTAGTCGCCGTAACATTCAGGCAGGTCAGGCGACGTTTAATACTTCTACGATAAGAGGATCTCGTAGAGTGTCTGCGATTCGGCAGGCATTTGAAAAGTCGTGGCAGCGACTGTGTTCATGCGGTACGGAAATTACAAACGCTCCTGCCGCCGAAGCCGCATTTGTTCCGGCTTCGCTGTCCTCAAAAACGAGCATCTCACTCGGCTCAACGCCCAGCCTGTCGGCGGCTTTCAGATAAATTTCTGGATTCGGTTTTCCCTGTTCGACGTTTTCGGCTGTCAGTGCGAATTCGAACCGATCAAGTAACCCGTCGAACCTGCCCATCAAATTGTTGAGAAATCGTATCGGCGAAGACGTAGCGACGGCTTTGGGAAGGCTGCGTTGTTCAAGAGTCGTAAACATTTCAAAGGCGCCCGGCATCGGTTCCAGGTACTCATCAAGCATGCCCAGAAAGCGAGTACTGCATTCTTCCTGTAGATCGTCAATCGAATCTTCCGACGCGAGAGCTTCCTTCATGATGTGCATGCCTTCGGGCGGTCGCCGACCCATCATGCGACGAATCAGGTCATCAGGCATCTCGCAATTTCGTATTTCAAATATCTGCGCGGCCGCGAACGAAAACACGTGCTCTGTGTTAAAGATCAAACCGTCTAGATCAAAAGCAACAGCCCGGATCGGTCGAGCAGGAAAAGTAGCGGACATTCCGTGCAATCTGTGTGAGTTTTAAACGGCGGACTTTAATTTCGTAGAAGACGGCGAGCAAAACGTCGTAGAGGTTGCTCCAGCAAATCGATATTCGGCGAAAAGCGGCAGAAACCTCTGTGCGCTCATAAGCACTGCCTGGAAATCAGTGTTCCAGACGCAGAGAGCACTTCTCTGCATTCTCAACATTTTTCCTCGGCAGCCTCTGCTATTAATAAATTGAGTGTTGCAGGGGTGCCCTAGTGTTTGAAGTGGCGGCGACCGGTGAAGACCATAGTCATTCCGTGTTCGTTGCAGGCAGCGATGACTTCTTCGTCTTTGACGGAACCGCCCGGCTGAATGGCGGCAGAGATGCCGGCTTTCGCAGCTTCGTCAATGCCGTCCCGAAATGGAAAAAATGCATCCGAAGCAACGATACCGCCTTTACTACGTTCTCCCGATTTTCGTGCGGCGATTTCGGCAGAGTCGAGACGGCTCATCTGTCCGGCTCCGACGCCGACAGCCATACCGTCTTTCGCGTACAGGATCGCGTTTGACTTTACGTGCCTGCAAACCTGCCACCCGAATTTCAGATCGCGGAATTCTTCGGCGGTTGGCTGTCGCTCGGTGACAACCTTCCAGTTTTCCTGAGGGTCGGCCTGATCGTCACGATCCTGCACAAGTAATCCGCCAGCGACTCTTCGAAATTCCTGAGTTGTCGTCGAGACCGAGCACATGCCCGGCAGCTTGAGCAATCGGACATTCTTCTTCCATTTCGGCCGGGTCGTGAGAGCTTCAAACGCGTCGCCTGCAAAGCCGGGGCAGATGATGGCTTCGACAAACCGCCCCGGTTCACACAGCAGTTCGGCCGTTGCGAGGTCAAGTTCGCGGTTGAAGCTAATGATTGATCCGAAGGCACTGACAGGGTCACCTGCGTAAGCCTTCGTAAAGGCTTCGGCGAGTGTCGGAGCGATCGCACATCCGCAGGGATTGTTGTGCTTGAGCACTGCTGCCGCTGGCTCTTCGAAGTCCTTGACGATGGCAATGGCCGCGTCGAGGTCCAGCAAGTTGTTATACGATAGTTCTTTGCCGTTGAGCTGCTCGGCCGCTGCCAGCGACGAATCGGTGAACGACGGCTCGACATAGAAGGCGGCTCGCTGGTGAGGATTCTCGCCATATCGAAGGGGCGATCGCTTTTCGAAAGTCAGTGCGAGCGTCTTTGGGAAGTCCGCGAGGTCCTCCGCTGATTCGGTTTCGTCGTCCGCCGTTGCTTCGCTCGCGACGAGCTTGTGCATGTAGTTGGCGATGGCTCGGTCGTAACGAGCGGTCATCTCAAACGCGGCGGCGGTTAATTCACGGCGTAATCCATCGCTTAGCTTGCCGTCTGCCTTCAGAGATGCCAGCACTCGCTCGTACTGACACGGCGAGCTGACGATTCCGACGTATGCGTGATTCTTCGCTGCCGATCGGACCATGCTGGGGCCGCCGATGTCGATGTTCTCGATGGCGTCCACGACGCTGACGCCCGGCTTAGCGATCGTCTGCTCGAACGGATACAGGTTTACGACGACCAGCTCGAACGGGATGATGCCGTGTTCAGCGATGGCCGCTGCGTCGTCGGCAAGATCAGGTCGGCCAAGAATTGCCCCATGAACCTTCGGATGCAGCGTCTTGACGCGGCCGGCCATGATTTCCGGAAAGTTCGTATAGCTCGAAATGTCCTCGACGGGGATCCCGGCAGCTTCGATGGCTTTGCGGGTTCCGCCGGTGGAAATAATCTCGAAACCCAGATCAACCAGCCCCTTAACAAAGATGTCGATGCCGGTTTTGTCGCTGACGCTGACGAGTGCTCGCCTCGAAAATGATTCGCTCATAGCTTTCTGAACAGTCCTGGATAGCTTGTAAAAACGATTATTCCGCTGAAACAGCGAACTACGTGAGTTCTCGCAGATCGTCTTCACATTTTCCAGTAGCCCTGGAAACGGCGTAAAAAGATCAGAAGCACCAAAAACTCATCGCGAGCCGAAGAGGCTCTTAAAACGGCCATCAACGTCTGAACCTGGCGACGACTGCGGCGGCATCAGCAAACGGGCACGATGGCAACCGGCTTTTGGCGATAAGTCTGCAACGACCGAAGGTCGGCAGGTCCTCGGCCGGTACATGTCGTCGCTTTACCACATCAGCTGAAAAACATCACCCGTTTCAATCATCCACGGAAATGCTGACCCGATTGGGCCACTATTCCACTCGCAGAGCTTTGTGAAGATTGCCAAATGAGAAGGGTCTGGCCATCGAGCTGGTTGTCGAATGTCTCAAAATAATGGCGATACTGAAGGAAGAGGCTGCCGCGTTGTAAGGATCGCGAACACACTGCCAAAGTATCGCCGATACATCGTGCTCCTGGCATTCTTTGGCAAGGCAAATATCAACGGCAAACCCGAGTTAATCGAGATTGTCATTGAAAAACTAAAACGTCTTGCTCCACTCGTGGGGAAACACGGCTTTCACACTGTCATTGCAAACGCTGCCCAACGAAGCCAACCATCGCCACATCATGGAAAGTGTCGGATCGCCAGCCGTAAAGATTTATTACGACACCGCGAATTCCGTAACGTACGCACCCAGTCTGTCCAATTGACGCGAGACAACCACCTGTCGCCGGCGGCGATACACTCCAGTTTCAATCACAATCCCAGCGAAACAAGCTAATGCATCAGAATCAAGAACGACCATCCCTAACCTGCCTTCTTTTCAGCATTTTCGCCGTGGGTGTTCTGTTGTCGAACACTCTCGTTTCAACAACGCAGGCCGAGGAACTGGCTGGCGACTGGTCGCTTGATCTCGAGTCTGGTCTGCCGGCGTGGATGAGCATCCAGGAAAGTGCAGGCAAGCGAGTTGTCTACATGCGGTTGTATGTTGGCTCGGCTGGCCCCTGCAACGATGTCGAGGAGTCGAATAATCGGTTGAGATTCACGCTGAAGAAAAACAAAAAAGCAAAAACAACGACAACCGTTGATGTTGGGATAAAATCTGGAAAACTTGATGGAATCATCACTCGTCAGTCGGCGGACGGTTCCACAGAAGGCGAGGCGTTTACCGGCAGTAAGATCCCGCCGATGCCCAGCAGGGCTCCGGACTTGTCAAAGGTTCGGTTCGGTCAGCCGATTGCTCTGTTCAATGGCAAAGACCTCACAGGATGGAAAGCGCATGAGCCAGAGAAGAAAATGGGATGGAGCGTTGAAGACGGCTTGCTCAAGAACACGACACCCAAAACTGATTTCAAGGCCACCGGAGATCATGCCAACCTGAAGACCGAAGCGGTCTTCAAAGATTTCTGGCTGCACATCGAATTCCTCGTCGAAGAGCAACGCAACAGCGGAATCTACCTGCGTGGAATGTACGAAGCGCAAGTTGTGGATCGTGACAGTCGCATGCAGGGACTACAGGGTGTCGGCGCGATCTTTGGAATGATCGAGCCAACGAAAAATGCCGGTCGACCGGGTGGTCAATGGCAGACTTATGACATCACGCTGGTCGATCGGCACGTCACGGTCATTCTGAATGGTGAAAAAGTGATCGACAACAAACCAGTCACCGGACCAACCGCCGGCGCCGTACATACCAACCCGGCAGAACCGGGGCCGATCTATTTGCAGGGCGACCACACCAACGTATCGTACCGGGATATCTATCTGGCACCTGTGCTCAACGATTAGCCCGGCAGGCCAACCCAAACGCAGCGCCCTTTCCGGCACCGCCCACAAAAATCATGCCGGCCCCTTGATCCCATCGCCGGAGCAGCTCCGCTCATCGATCCGACCGACCTGGCCATCAGCCAATGTGATTTACGATAGCGTCGCTCGAAAACCACGACTCGCAATTTAAAAAGGTCGTAAGCCGCGCCGACAAACGACTGCCCGGAAATACGTTTGAAGGATTAAAAGTAAGATTGCTTCCGTAATTGGACGAACGGACGAAAAGTTCAGGTTCGACAAGCACAAAGACAAGCAGGAAATGAGTCAAAGAAATCGGTAAACTGAAAGGATGCTGTTCCGGATTAATGCAGATTGCTATCAACTTATGAAATACACGGCGACCACGATTCTGACTCTGATAGGAGCATGCAGCCTCAGCTCTCAGACGCCGAATTTCATCTGTGCGGATGATGCTTCTACGACAACGGCTCAAACGCTCGATGAGGTGAAAGCAGCCGGAGCTTTGCGGTCGAGCTACCGCAAACAGGTGCCGCGATTCGAGACCAACGAAACTCCCAGGGCGAAAACTGCAGCGTTCCGAAACAACATCGAGCCTATCCTGAAGAAGACGTGTGTGGACTGCCACGGCTCTGACACGCAGGAAGGCAATATTCGGATCGACAGTCTGGATCCTGATCTGCTCCACGGCGGCGACGTTAACTGGTGGCTCGAAATCCTGGCGGTGCTTAGCAAGGGAGAGATGCCGCCTGCAGATGCTGATGAACTGGCAGATGAAGACCGCAGCAAAATCGTCGAGTGGCTTGCTTCCGAAATTCAGATGGCTTCGGCGGTGCGACGTGCAGAGCAGGGGCACTCTTCTTTTAGAAGGATGGCTCGTTACGAATACAACTACGCTCTGCAGGACTTGCTCGGACTGCCCTTCGACTTTGCCAAAGATCTGCCGCCCGAACCAGCTTCAGAAGACGGCTTCCTGAACAGCTCGGAAATGCTTCAGATGTCCGTCACGCAGTTCGAGTACTACCGGGAACTTGGCCGCAGTGCTTTGATGAGTGCAACGGTACGAGGCGACCGCCCCGCTCCGATTTACTGGGGTATTACGATGGATGCCGCTGGGGCGAAGCAGTGGAAGAAACATCAGCGAGATCTGGATCGAATCAGAAAGCAGTTTGCGAATGATCCCGAAAAACGTGACCGGGAATTGCAGAAACGAAACGACCGGTTGCTGAAGAATCTCCGCGGCGCTCACTACAAGGATCTAAGTACCGGGCAAGCGATACAGGCATCCTGGGGCTACAAAGGCGCCAGCTATGCCATGACGCCAACGGACATTCGACCGGAAGTTCCGTCGGACATTCAACACATCGCAATTATCCCCGCCAGGCAGAGACTCATCGCCGAACTTGGAAATACGCTGCCGGACACGGGGACATTGCGGATCCGAGTTCTGGCATCACGAACTTCCAGTGAGGAAAAGTGGGCTCCGAACTTACGTCTGGATTTTGGCTGGCAGGCCAGTAACAACTCATCTGCATCAGTGAGAATCAGTAAAGAGGACCGCGTTATCAACGCTGCTCCCGGCGAGCCAAAGTTCTATCAATGGGATATCCCACTGAGCGAGATCTATCCGCGTAATCCAATGCGAAAAGTCACAAAGATGGGCGTCACGCCAAGCCCGTCCGAATTCATCAGGCTTCAAAACAGTTCGCTTTCGAGAGGCGACATCCAGATCGACTATGTAGAGGTGACGGCGCCCGCTAACGACGAATGGCCACCGGAGTCTCACACACGAATATTCTTCGACAGCGAAAACAAAACCGATGAAACAGTCTACGCCAGAGCAGTACTCACACGGTTTATGCAGCGAGCCTGGCGGCGGACGGTGACCTCGTCAGAAGTCGATCAGAAGATGGCGTTGTTTGCTCGGGTTCGCCCGGTCAGTGACGACGCCCAGGAAGCCATAATCGAAGTACTGGCGACCGTGCTTTCGTCTCCGAAGTTTCTTTACCTGGTTCAGGATGAATCATCGTCTGAAGAAAGAGATCGCCGGCTGAATGACTTCGAACTGGCGACACGGCTTTCAATATTTCTATGGTCCAGCACACCCGACCTGGAACTTCTCGACCTGGCAGCAGCAGGTAAATTAATCGATCCGGCCGTTCTGATCAGTCAGACAAATCGAATGCTGGCGGACTCTCGAGCGAAGCGGTTCTCGAAGCATTTTGTTCGACAGTGGCTGGGGATGCAGTTGCTCGATTTTCTGGAAGTCGACCAGAAAGCGTATCCGCAGTTCGACAGTGAACTGAAAGAGGCCATGCAGGAGGAACCAGTCGCGTTCTTCCACGATCTGCTGGAGAATAATCACAGCGTCATGGACTGCATCCATGCCGATTACACGATGGCGAATGAACGCCTCGCCCGGCACTACGGGCTGAGCGACGTTTACGGAAATCACTTTCGAAAGATTTCACTGAAACCAGAGAACCAACGGGGTGGCATTCTGACACAGGCCGGACTGCTCGCGATGAATTCGGATGGGAAGAATTCGCATCCGCTGAAGCGAGGAATCTGGATGCTCGAAAGCTTGCTGAATGATCCACCTCCGCCGCCACCGCCAGCTGTTCCCGAGATCGATCTTGCTGATCCGGAAATCGCGAAATTAACCTTAAAGCAGCGTATCGAGAATCACCGGAATGATGCCGCCTGCATGTCGTGCCATGCAAAGATTGACCCGTGGGGCATTGCGTTCGAAAACTTTGATGCAGTCGGTAGCTGGCGCACGCAGATAAAAGGTGAAACGGTTGATGCGTCCAGTCTCTTGTTTAACCGACAGAAACTTGATGGGATGGACGGGCTGAAACGATTTCTCCTCACGAATCGACAGGACCAATTCGCCCGAGCAATAGTTCACAAGTTGACCACTTACGCTCTGGGACGACCGCTGACCTTCAGTGATCGCTCCGATATTGATGGGATTACGGCCGATTTCCGCAAGAAAGATGATCGTCTGGCCGACCTGATTTCGCTGATAGTGACAAGCGATATCTTTCGATCCAAATGAGGTTGTCGTTCGTCCGAGACTTCAGCCATTTGACTTCACCATCCGGTGGGAGGATGAAGAAAGTTTCCACTATGAAAATATCATTCTCATCGATCGACCGTCGGAAATTCCTTCGCGGAACAGGAGTCGCTCTGGCGCTTCCGTGGTTTGAATCGTTCACTGAATTCGCCAACGGCGCCAAGCGTAATACCGATTGCAAACGCCTCGCTTGTTTCTATATGCCGGATGGTATTCCGGTGCCTCGCGAAGACGATCCAGCCTTCAATGACTGGAGCTGGTTTCCGCATGGCAGAGGGAAGGATTTCACGTTCACGAAGTGTCTCGAACCATTGGAGCCAATTCGCGATGACGTCACAGTTCTGGGAGGCCTGTCACATCCGTCGGCGCGAAGCATTCACGGCCACTCAAATGCCGATCAGTTTCTAACGGGAGCACCGACGGGCGGTTCTGGCGAGTACAGGAACAGCATCTCGATTGACCAGATGTTCGCCGCTCAGGCTGGAGAACACACTCGTATTTCGTCGCTCGTACTGTCAACTGACGGCGGCACAGGCACTCCGCGTGGTGCACAGACCATGTCGTTCAATCGGAAAGGTCGAGCCATCCCGGCTGAACACAAACCAAAGCGAATCTTTGACATGCTGTTTGTAAAGAGCGACGACGATGCGGCTCGGCGACTGGCCATCAGCAAGAGCGTGCTGGACGACCTGATGGCTGACGCTCAGTCACTGAAGAAGACCTTGTCGAAACATGACCAGAAAACGCTCGCCGAGTTCCTGCAATCAGTACGCGACACCGAAGTCAAAGTCGAAAAAGCGAAGCGATGGATGAACATCCCGCTGCCGACTGTCGATGTGGATCATCTGAAGCTGGATGTCACACCGGAAGAGCCCAGGAACTATCTGCAGACAATGTTCGAGTTGATCTACCTGGCATTCAAAACGGACTCTACGCGAGTCGCGACTTACCAGTTCGGTCGGGAAAACGGAGTCGGCGTCAGCGATTACCTGGCTCGAGCCGTCGGCTTCAATCTGACTCACCAGTTGACCCACAAGACGAAAGAACCCGGCGGCTGGAAGAACTTTGGAACCTACTGCCGATTCCTCAGTGAAGAATACGGTCGCTTCGCCAGTCGGTTGAAAGCGACTTCGGAAGTCGGCGGCAACGGCAACATGCTGGACAACACCGTGCTGTTGTTCGGTTCGGCGTCGAGTGCCTTCCATCTGTCTCGCAACTATCCGTTGATTCTGGTTGGCGGAAAGAACATGGGCTTCAAGCACGGACAGTTTCTCAAGTACGGCCAAGGGAACGAGAAGAACCAGGCGGACGCGGGCGCCAACTCAGACAGAAACTGGCGAAGCGAGATGAACTACGAAGAAATTCCGCTTTCAAACCTCTTTGTGACGATGCTCCAGAAACTCGGAGTAGAAACGGACTCATTTGCGGACAGCACCGGGACACTCGCCGAGGTTTGATCACGATCAACACATGATTCGTGTATATGAAGATATCGTCAAATAATTTTGATTCACTGCGCATCGAACTCTTGCGCCGCTGGCTACCAGCACATGTGCCGCTTCAGCAACCGAATGTTACGTGACTCCCTATCGCAACGACTGACTCGCGGCCAAACAAAGTCTGCTACGACATGACCAATTCCATTAGCACAAGTCTCCTCGCGTTTCTCGTATCGATTCCTGCCGTCGCCAGCGCGGGTAGCTATGAAACCGTGCTCCGGCCATTCCTGGCGAAGTACTGTGTAAGCTGCCACGGGCCGAATAAGCAGAAGGCGGATCTGCGTCTTGACAGGCTCGATCCCGACCTGGTCAACGGCAGCGACGCGGACATGTGGCAGGAAGTACTCGACCTGATCAACATCAGCGAGATGCCACCCAAAGATGCCAAGTCACAGCCGAAGCGGTCGGAGCGGCAGGCCATTGTCGACGCTCTCACTTTGTCGTTTCGTCAGGCAATGAAAGCCAGGCGTTCTACTGGCGGGCGGAACGTCATCCGCCGCCTCACCGCTTATGAATACAACAACACGCTCCGTGATCTGCTCGGCCTTGATCTTCAGTACGCAGTTGATCTTCCACCTGAAAGCTCTGCCAAAGAAGGATTCAAGAACAACAGTAGCGTTCTTGGTACGTCGGCCCTTCACATCGAATATTTCGAACGGATCGCTCGATCAGCTCTTGAACGGATCATTCTGGCTCCGACCAAACAGCCAACACCCTACTTTGTCCGGGTCGAGCCCGAACTGGCTTTCAAGCCCGAACCTGCTCCCGTCACGACGGGTAAACAAACCAAGAAACAACGCAAACCGAAGCGCCGTTCCGGATTTGGATACGACATCAAGGGCGACCATTTCGTCCCGGATAAGAATGTCAAAACGCCGTTGTTCCGAATCGATCATGGGGAACCGTCCGCCAATGGTGACGGAGTTCTACTCGCTGGAAATCGCCCGAGTGACAAAGTCGGCGACCCATTTGCTGTCGACCGGAAAATCGGCGGTTCTCAGGGTGACGGTCGATCCGGATATCAGCCGGAGTTTCGTATCGAGATGTACGAGGTTCCTCACGACGCGCCGGTTCTCGTCCGCATTCAACTGTCGGCCGTGCCGGGAAAGGACGACGCTTATCCCAGAATTTCGTTTGAACTTGGCTCATTCCGCGGAGCAAATGTCTCTGACCAGAAAGAGGCGGCGAACATCGAGATCCGATCCACGGAGCCGGCGGTCTACGAATTCGTTGTCCACGGAGCCAACTTCCCCTTCCAATCCAACAAACCCAGCCGACCTTCCTACTTCCGAATCTTCAACGACTATCGGAGAGGCACCAGCCAGCTTACATATAAAGAGCTACCGAAGCTGAACATCGACTGGGTCGAGATCAAATGTAATCACTATGACACTTGGCCATCTCCCCAGAAGAATGCCATTCTTTTCGCTTCGAAGAGCAGAAACGATGAATCTGCCTACGCCCGCGAAGTCATCGCTCGCTTTATGGCTCGTGCTTATCGACGTCCAGTTTCCGATGCCGAAGTGGATCGCAAAATAGCGCTCTTTCAGAAGTTGAGAACTCAGGAAGCATCCTTCGAAGCAACTGTTATCTCGACTCTTACCGCTGTGCTTTGTTCTTCCAACTTTCTGCTGATCTCCGAACCTGAAGAGACGGTTGTTGCAAATGTGGCGACTGAACCACGGCGACTGAACGATTACGAACTCGCCTCGCGTCTTTCGTATTTCCTCTGGAGTTCAATGCCCGACGAAACGCTGTTCAAGCTTGCCGCTAGAGAGCAATTGCATAACTCAGACGTGTTGCTCACTCAGGTCAAACGAATGATCGCCGATCCGAAGTCCGAGGGTTTCTCTCGAAATTTCGCGGCGCAATGGCTCGACCTGGCCGGAATTCACCGCCTGGCCGTGAACCCTGAATACTTTGATTTCAAAGAGAAAGACAAAGTGCTGTTCGAGCAGGAATCAATCCAGTTCGTACATCAGGTATTAAATTCCAATCTGAGCATCGATACCTTCATCGATTCCGACTTCGCCATGTTGAATCCAGCCCTGGCAAAACATTATCGCATCTCTGGAATTGGCGGCGGCAGTTTTCAGCAACATACGATCAACAAAGAGCACCACCGTGGCGGCCTGATGACGCAGGCCAGCATGCTGTTTGGAAACTCCACGGGATCAGAGACTCACCCCATCAAGCGAGGCGTCTGGGTTCTCGAGCGAATGCTCGACGATCCTCCAGCTCCACCGCCGCCGAACGTACCAGACCTTCCCGAACCTGAAGGCAAAGACCTGGCCAACTTGTCGTTAAAAGAACGACTCGTCGAACATGCTCAGGTAGAGAGTTGTCGCGACTGCCACGCAAAGATCGATCCGTGGGGCGTTGCGTTTGAGAATTACAATGCGCTCGGACAATGGCGTGAGGGAGTCAGTGATCCACTGGTTCATCGGGCACATCAGGCAGTTAACATCGATCCTTCGACCCAACTCAAGAGCGGGAAGCGAATTCAGAATCTTGACGATCTGAAGAAGTACATCCTGACTGAGAAGAAACCTCAGTTCCGAACAGCCGTCGTACGAAAAGTCATGGCATACAGTCTTGGCCGTTACCTCGAATTCTCCGACCGGTCAGCCATTGATACCATTTGCGAATCAGTCGAACACGAAAACGAGTCATTTCATACGCTGATTGAACAGATCGTTCTTTCTGAGCCGTTCCTGACAAAATAGATCAGAGCATTCCATGAATCAGAAATCCTGGCACCTGAATCGAAGAACCGTTTTGAAGTCCGCTGGAGTCAGCCTCGCGTTGCCCTGGCTGGAGTGTATGGCTACGGACAAGAAGGCCGCACCGAAGAAACGTTTCTTTGCTGGCTACTTCGCGTACGGCGTCCCCATGCCTGAAGATGACGCTCTGGATCGGTTAAACCACGGCTGGTTTCCGCTCGGCGAGGGCAAGAATTACAAAGCACCGGTCATGCATGACAGCATCATGCCTCTCCGGGATAAGGTGACTTTTCTTTCCGGACTGTCGCATCCAGCAATGAGAGGTACTTCTGCTCACAAAGGCGCCGACTACTTCCTTACTGGCGCAAACATTCTGAAGACTTACGACAAACAGTCGATTTCGATTGACCAGTATCTGGCCAGGTCCTTAAGTAAAGATACGCGTTTTAAATCACTGGTGATGTCGTCCTTTGGCGGCGTCAATCGGCCTTACCGTTCCTCGACGCTCTCGTTCGACCGAACTGGCCGGCCAATTCCTGCTCAGAACAATCCTGCGGAAATCTTCCGGCGTATGTTTGGCGAAGTCACCAACTCCGAGAAAAATTCGCTCGCCAGTCGTGGCAGTATTATCGACGAGGTTCTCAACGAAGCAAACGCTCTCAACCGTCGACTCGGCAAGACTGACAAAGCGAAGATGGACGAATTTTTAACTTCTGTCCGAGAAGTCGAACGACTGACTGAGCGATCTGTCCAATGGCAAAGCACGCCCAAACCCAAAGTCGATCCTTCGGACCTGGAACTCTCTGCCGATCCGACTTCGCCTCGCGAATACCTGACTGTCATGTACGAGCTGCTCGCCCTGGCTTTACAGACCGACACAACACGAGTCGCCACTTTCCAGACCGCTTGCGAGGAAGCCGGGTTAACTGATCGATTCCCTTCGGCAGTCGGACTGGCAAACTCGTCGCACAACCTTTCGCACGAAAAGAAAAACTACGCAAAAGTCGCCGCCTACATCGCCTTCCTCAACGAAATGCACGCTGACTTCATCAAACGACTCGACTCCGTCCAGGAACAAAACGGCACATTGCTGGACAATACTCTCTGTTTCTACGGATGTGCCACCAGTAAAACTCACAAGGCGATCAACTACCCGATCATTCTGAGTGGCGGAAAAAACATGGGCTTCCAACACGGATCCCATCTTCACTACAGCGACAACATCCCCCTCTCCAATCTGTTCGTCACCATCGGAAACCAACTCGCCGGCCCAACTGCAAGGTTCAGCGACAGCACCGCGGACATTACAGAAGTGCTGACTTAGGGCCGCGCCGACGGCTGGCAGCGAGTGCTCAGGTTTTTGGCAGTGCGTGTATCGGCACGAAGTCGGGAATCGGCTTCACCAGTCCGGTTGCTTGTCGTCGTGCTGTTGTTGCCGGAATGTCGCCCAGTAGTTGATAGAGCGGTTCGCCGTTGCAGATGTGTGTTGGTCGTCCGTTGCGATCGTTCATCGTCGCATTGTGGCCTATGCCCAGCAGATGAAAGATCGTGGCTGCCAGCGATTGTGGACGGATGAGTCCGGAGTGCGGATACGCACCGCTTGAATCGCTTGCACCGTAGAGTCGTCCTGTCGACAGGCCTGCTCCCGCGAGTGCAAAACTGAAGACCGGGCCCCAGTGATCACGGCCACCGTTGGCATTGAATTTTGGCGTGCGACCGAATTCGCCGGTAGCCACAACGAGCGTTTCGTCAAGCAACCCGCGAGCGTCCAGGTCTTCGATGAGTGCAGAAAAGCCAACGTCGAACTGCGGGCACAAAATAGACTTCACTCGTTTATCGTTGTTGGCATGCGTGTCCCACATCGGAGCACTGGAGCTAAGATCGCCGGGCTCGCGTGGCCACTGCACATGCACGAATCGTACACCAGCTTCGATCAGACGGCGGGACAGCAGCACACTCTGCCCCCACTTGCCGCGGCCGTAACGATCGCGCACTGATTCAGGTTCCTTCTCCAGTGCAAATGCGGTACGAGCTTTTCCGGTGGTCAGCACTCCGAGTGCTTCCTGTTGCAGTCGACCGTAGTCCTGAAGGACGGATTGCTCGGCACGGGCAAAATGACGATCGACCTGCGCCAACAGCGAAGTGCGAGACGTCAGCCTCAGCGGCGGCAAATCACCGGGTAACTGAAATT
>CALGTK010000313.1 GCA_937904325.1 uncultured Planctomyces sp. | reverse complement strand
ATCGTGCCTACGATGTTTCCCGGATCGCACGGACGCTCGTCCGGGACTCCACCGATCGGATCGCTTCGCCCAACCGCCTGACCACCCTGAACTCCGCCACCGGCAAAGTAAGTCGTGAAGCACTGGGGCCAGTGGTCTCGTCCGCCAGCTGGGTTAACTCGTGGCGTGCGTCCGAACTCGGCGATGTTACAGACCAGCGTGTCATCGAGCATGCCCCGTTCTGTCAGATCAGTGATCAGGGCCGAATACGCCTGGTCGTACATCGGAGCGACGTCGTTTTTCATACCCTCGATCGAAGTAAACGGCTTCGAGCCGTGGATGTCCCAGGTGATCTCGTTAAAAACTGTCAGAAATGTGTTGATCGTGATGAATCGAACGCCCGACTCAACAAGTCGCCGAGCCAGCAGACAGCACTGTCCAAACCGAGTTCGACCGTAGCGATCGCGAACCGACGCTGGCTCCTTCGACAGGTCAAACGCTTCCCGTGCCTGAGCACTCGTCATCATGCGGTAGGCTGTTTCGAAATTACTGTCGAGCAGCTTCGCATTGTCACTGGCGTCAAAACTTTTAACCGTGTCGTCCACCAGATCACGCAGTCGCCGTCGACGATCGAGCCTGACCGTTCCGATATCCGCTGGCGGCAACAGGTCCGGTACCTGAAAGTTATCTTTCGAAGGGTCCGCGTTCAGAGCAAACGGGTCGTGCGACTTCCCGAGAAAACCTCCCGCCTGGCCGTTAGGAAGATTGCCGCCGCCTCGCCCCATGATTTCCGGCAGAACAACAAACGGCGGCAAGTCAGTCCGTCGTCCCTGGAGATAGCTGGCGACCGCTCCGGCGTGAGGAGTCTCAACACCGCCGGCAAACTGCCGCCCCGTCTGCATCATCTGCCAGCCGGCATCATGCACGGCCGCACTGGTGTGATAGCAGGATCGCACAAACGCAATTTTGTCCGCGATCTCCGCATGCTTCGGAAAGATTTCTGAGATCTCAACCCCCGAAGCATTCGTGGCGATCGGCTTGAACGGCCCGCGGATCTCGGACGGAGCATCCGGCTTCATATCCCAGGTATCGAGCTGCGACGGTGCTCCAAGATTGAAGATCATGATCACGGAGCGGTCATCACTACCGCCGGTGACCAGCCCCTGCTCCTTCGCCTGAGCATGCTGAGCCAACGAATACCCCGCCGCCCCCAGCGACCCCACCTGCAAAAAGTCCCGCCGATTGACGCCATCACAAGTGTGAGCAGAACCCCGCCCTTCAAACTGCAACATGACCGTGTTCCCCGAATCTGCCTCAGTAAGCACGCCAGTTACCCAGCGGCGGAAGTTGGCCTGAGTTTACCCTGGCGACGAGTAAACGTCGCTCAGGCAGAATATATTATGGACAGACAGTCACCTTCAATTACAAAAAATCAACCTTGCCGGATGCGAGGTTGTAATAGGCCGGAACAATTTCCAGAGACTTTCTTTCAAACGATTTCGAAGCCAAACCAAGCCGCTTAGCCGTCAACCTGGCATTTTTTTTAACGGTACTGACAAGTTTGGCGGCGTCAGTCTTTCCGGTAGCCTGCGAGACAGCAGGCTGCAGGTGGGCCAGCAACATATTGAGATGGTGCCCACAGTCGCCACCACCCAGGGCAGCTTTGACAGCTCCGCAGCCTTCGTGCCCAAGAACAACAACCAGATTCACCTTAGGATTCAGATGTTGAATCGCATACTCAATGCTGGCGATCGAGCTGGTATTCGCAATATTCCCAGCGACTCTGACCACAAAAATTTCGCCGAGTCCGACATCAAAAACCAGTTCAGGCACAACGCGACTGTCTGCACAACTAAGCACCACCGCGAATGGTTCCTGCCCGGCAGCAAGCTCGGCTCGCCGGGCAGCATCCTGTTTCTCGTGACCAGGCTTACCATCGCAGAAATTCCGATTGCCTTCTTTAAGCTTCTCAAGTGCTTTCCGTGAGCTGAGCTGTCCCATTTCTTAGTCGCCTTTGATTTCTAATCTTTCAGAGGAGTATCTATGAATCCAATCCGCATCACACAATGAAGTCTGTTGAGCCGCCAGGCGTCACATCGCATCCGAAATGAGACCAGGCCAGCAAGAAATCTGGCCATTAGAACTCCACCGTAATGACACGGAACCTTCTAAACTCGCATCTTCAACGACAAGGCAAAAAGAGTCCAGGCTATCTCAGCAGTTTTCCGATCCCAGCAACACGCGCCGATCGAACCGGACTTTCGATTCATGTCTTGTGACGAACCGAAGCCAAACGACGTACTTTGCCACAGTCTACGACTTCTGTAAAATCTATTGTTGAAATTTCAGTTGCTTCATTACTGACTGCCGCCCGTCCTTCGCGTCATCGTGAGTCGGATCTACAACCAGTACTTGTTCGAAAGATGCTTTGGCGGATTGCCATTGTTTCAGACGCAGATATGTCAGCCCGAGCTGATACCGTGAATCCGGATTCTTCGGGGCCACGCCCACTGCTCGTTGAAAAACATCCAACGCAGCATAGAGCTGACCGTTTGCCAGCAACTGTAATCCGGTCTGGTAGTATTCGTTCCAGAGATCCGGTTGGTTGCGAAACACCTCTTCATAGTCTTCTTCACGTGCTGAGTTGAATTGCTCGGCGTAATATTCGGCCTCGACCCAGCGGTTCTGTCGTCTTAATACCCAACCAATCCTGTCTTCCATCGCTTGAACTTCTTCAGACAGAGATAAGGATTGAGCGATCGATTCCGCCAGAGGATCTGTTGACTGTTCGAGCCGAACTCCTGCAACCGCTGGCTCCGTGGAAGTCAGAATTGTGTGCAGCGCCACAGCAGCGACCTGACATCCGATCGTCGAAGGGTGCATCCCGTCACCATTGGAATAAAGCCAGTCCGGTTTTGGTTTGCCAGGTCGAGATTGCCAATCCTTCTGGAAATACGCTGACAACCGGACGGTCGGTAGTCCGTGAGCCCAGGCCAGGTGTTCGACTACCAGATCTTTGTCTTCAGGCAGAAATGGCCGGTCTTCAATTTCGGTCGTGAATGATGGCCATATTGCGACCAGAACTTTGAATTCATATTCCGTCGAAAGTAGTTTCAGAATCCTAAACCCTTCCAGAACGTTGTTATCGCCGATGGCGTCGCCATGCCATTCTGCTGGCGCCAATTCATCACGAAACTGAAACAGGTTCAGTGCAATGGACGTCTGTCGGAACAGGCAAGAGTTTTCGAAAAGTGACTCAACAATTTCTGGACGATCTACGATTCCTCCAGCCAGAGTGTGTTCGAGGTTGAATCCCCAGAAATCATTCTCCACGAAGATCAAGACGACACGGTTCGGTTGAAACTGCAAACCCTTCGTGCGCAGCAGCTCAACCTCGGCCAGAGTGCAGTATCCCGCGACACCACAGTTAATCACTTCGGTCGAACCGGCAGGAAACTGATATTCCAGTTGCCTTGCAGTTGTCTGATCATCAGCCACGTAATTCACGAGTTCCACGACTGAATCTCCCAGTAGGATGATCCGATCCAATCCAGCCTGATTCGCAACTGGCCGTTCGGCATCACGCAGGCCGTGCGAATTGACACTCACCGTTGCCGGTTCAGCGTCCGCCTCAACGGCGTCGACCGTCGGTGCTGTAAAATCTTCTTTGCGTGTTCGCAGGAAGCCGTGTTGCGGATTGAATCTGGCCTTATAGCCGGGCTTCAACTCGTATCGCAAAACCGGATTAGCTGAACGTATATATGGAGACCGTTCATCTTCCAGGCGGATTGCCTGTATCGGTGGTACATCTCCGCACAGTCGGACAACCACTTCCGCCGCAGCCAGGGCCAAAGTTGTCGACAACACAACAGCCAACAGTTTCATGACTCTACGCCGACTGCTCTTTCCAGAAAATTGGCCACTGGATAGTACTTTGGTCGTTGAAGTTTTTGAGCCGTACCCATCATTGCCGTCCCCCTTTTGCCTTCCCTCTTGATCCAAGTGTCCAAAGAGATCTTTACGTACGTCGGGATTGCGAATTTTCCAGATCACGCCGTCAATAAAGTAATGGTGGACGTTGATCGCAAACCCCAGCAGATGCGAAAGTTGCCGGTGCGGGTCGTAAGGCCGAGAAATCGCCATGACACCGTCGAAAACGATCGCTCCCAGAAACACGAGCACTCCGTAATACAAAAATGTATGCCACAGAACTGAGGATCCCGTCGCTTTCGATTTCTCTCGATACTGATTCATTTCGACGCGCATCGGAAAAATGAGATATTGAAATGCGTGGGCGATTTGCAGCACGAAAAACATCTGTGGGTAGTAAAAAATCAGGAGATACCACAAGTACGTGGCCATCCACGGGACAGCTGATTTCACGGCAGTTAGGGCGTTGCTTCGGCAAGCCATGCGAACAAAACCCATCGCGCCGAGCAGAAATGTGGTTGCGAAGACGTACATCCAGTGGGAATAAATGGCGACGGTGATTGCCGCCAGGCCGGGATAAATAAAGTCCAGTAAGAACAGCAGGTCTGGACCCTGCAGCACCCATAAGATGTGGAAGACCAGCATGGCCCGGAAACCGGAGCGGATAAGTCGTCGATCGGTCAGGTCCATTCGCACGCCTCCAAGAAATGCGAACGAGCATGTCATCCCCCACGACTGTCCGGTGTAATGCCACGCCAGAACAATCACCGCAAACGGAAACAGCACATCGATCATCGTCTGGTTAGCGAGTCCTGCCAGTTCAGGTGAATTCTGGTCTGCCGTACACACTCCGTAGACAAACACTGCCAGTAGAAGCAACGGCAAAACGACTGCCACCCACGGGTGTCTCTTTACGTTGTCACGAGAGCGATAGAGGACGCGATAGGACGCAAGAAAATGTGGCCAGTTAATCAGAATATTCGTCAGCATTATTTCGCCGACGTCGATCTGCTCAGTCCATTGAGCCGTTTGGCCACCGGCGTAAGCCAGGAAAACACCAATTGCGACAGCAGACAGAGCTCCGCCACAAATAATGTCCACACCGGGCGAAATAATCGCGGGAGTACGTGAAGATTGCGTTGACTTTCCACTCACGGTTCTAAAAGCTCCCCGTAAAGGTATGGACGAGCGTCTTCGACGCAAACAACCGACTGGGAGTCCTGGGCGGCGCTGGCCGCTTTCCCACTGCGTTCTCACTCCTGCAGTGTATCGTTTTTTTTACCTCCGAAAATCGACGGCTTGCCCAGGCACACCATGAGAACCCGGTCAGATCAAACGAGTCATACTCTGGCGGCTGCCTAGCGAAACAGTACAAGACCTTTTGATTCGGTGTGGCCATCGACCGCTGACCTTGGCCAGGCTTGCCAGCCCGTGGCGGGGATTGATCGAACAATCGAGACTGCCCAGGCGGATTGTCGTTTGGGGGCATGGGGGCCGAGTTCGTTGAAGGGAATGGCCAATTCAATGCGCCAGCGGGCAGGCTCTGAGTCGACGTGGAGCCACATTTCCGGGTTCCAGGTGGAGTCTTCCCAGCAGGATTCTCTGACCAGGCCACGTTCGTCGATTTCGATTTCGTAAGCAGTTGAGTAGTCGCGGTCGGTGTCGAGGGAAATCTTCAGGCGGTCGAAACCGGAGAGGTCAGCGTCGTGGGTGCGGCCTTCGAACTGGACTGCTGGTGGGGTGTATGCCTCTGGAGATGTGAGTTGATCCTTAGCCCCCCTCGCCCTCACGAGCGGAAGAGGAAACTTATTTCGCTGATTTATAGATCGCGGCAGTGTCGCGGCGATGTACAGAAACTGGTCGTCGTGAGACAGCATGACTGATGGGTAGGAGGCTTTGTTTTCGATAATGGGTGCTGCGTTTGACTGTTGAGAGGGGCTCTTGCCAGGCGAGAGCAGAATCTCACGTGCTTCGGCCCAGCATTCGTCGCCGAGGACTCCGTCGAGATGCGGGCGGACGGTCGCCCATGTGCAATAGCCAAGTTGCGACGGCATTTCGTCGACGGGTTGTGTTACCCAGAGTTCCGCAGCGGCCAGCTGACCAGCCTGATCGCTCGGGTCAACGCTGACATGCTTTCGATAAAGGTTTTCGGAAATCCTCGCGTGCCCCTCACGGCGGATAGCTGATGCCAGAGGCCAGGTAACTGCCGGAGCGGGATAGACTTCCGGCAAACGCTGCCGGATCACCTGACCCATTTGAATCGCCTGCCGCCGCCAGTACGAATGCGTCTGGGACTGCCAGTTAAGAGAATCCTGCGACGGGGTCTGCCGGACCAGCTCCAGGTCTGACAGCGGGTCGGCATTCAACGCTCGTGCCGTTTTCAATGGATCGGTCTGCTCTTTCCGAGCAGCATCAAGCAGTCGCTGGATTCTCCCGTTGATCATGTACCGACTGGTCTGCTTAACATTGGCCGTCATCTGCACATCGCGACTGCGGTGCCAGGCCATTTCGCTGCTGCTCCACAGCTGAAGCAGCCACAGCATGGCTTCGGCGGCAACCGGTTCGTTGGGGTATCGCTCAATCAATTCGATGAATGTCGCTTCGGCAAGATCCCATTGCGAGCGGCGGCGGTAATCACTGGCCAGGTGAGCAATCTGCAATGCCGCCTGACGAGCCGGCATCCCTCGCACGACATTCCGCAACTCGGCCACCAACTGAGATGCCTTCTGTTTGTCGTCGACGTATTTCTCCGATATACCGCGAAAGTTGCGTTGCCTGATGGCAAGTTCTTTTTGCTTCTCAAGCTGCCCTTCGATCACCGGAAGCCGAGGTCGCCTCGCGGCTGAATCGGGAGACAGAGCAATCCCCGCCCAGAAGTCTCGATGTGAAACCAGCGTGAAACGGCTTTCGCCAGTCTCAATCGGGATGAATGATTCCGAATGCGGAGCATGCTCGATCGCAGTCATCAGTTTTGCTCGACCAGCCGACGCTGCGACTTCCACCGTTGTGCCCAACCGTGGCAGCACGTCGTACGGATCAATCGTCATGCCTGCTCGTGTTTCGGACGACACACGAGTGAACACTCGCTTCACTTTCCAGGCATTAAGACGAGTAATCTCCTGATGCTCGATGAAGCTCGTCGAGTCCGCGGCCTCATCGACCGCTCGCTTAACAGCGTCGAGGATCAACTTTGCCGCGGCATCATCTTCGACCGGTTCTTCAACCACGACCACGCTCGGCCGCCAGGTTCGAATGGCTGCCACAAGATTCGAGACGACGACTTCGACCAGTTTGCCCTCCGTGTGCATCTGCCATTCGGCAGTCAACAGATCAACACTGGTGTCGACGTCCGGCAGAGCGATCGGAAGCCGCCAGCCAAGTCGCGTTTCTGAGCCACCGACTGTCGTCACCGCATCTTGCATTTGCCGTTCGAGGCTGAGCTCCGTTTCCGCAGCGGCGTCACGTCCAGGTACGACAATCGCAACTGATCGAAAACCTTCGTCGCCGCCCTGCCTGGCCAGCATGCCAAACGGAATTTTTTCCGGGCGAGTGTGAATCGCGAGAATCGCCGCGCGGCGGCGTCCCGCTCGGCATACTGTCCATGAACTGCCGCCGTCGGTCGTGCGAAGAATCGTGCCGAACGCTCCGACCGCGAAGCCAGTTTCTTCCGTGCTGAAATTCAAGGCGTGAATTGGTGTCGAATGTCCCGTCGCCTGGCGAGTCCAGTCAGTACCGCCATCACGAGAGTGCCACACACAGCTGCCCGGATTTCCGGCCACCCAGACTTTACTGTTAACTGCAGATACCGCGGCGAAGTCGACAAAACGTGATAGTTCCGGCGGGAACGAAGCGTTCAACGCTTTCCAGGACACACCACCGTTCGACGATGACAGAACGGTTGCTCCATCACCAACCGCCCATGCCGTTAAGCCGTCCGCCGAGTCGACTGCGCGGATTCCACGTAAGCTTGACGCGTCCAACCGAGGCGGGGCGACATTGGTTCCGGCAACCAGGGAAACGCTACCTCGCGGACCAACGACAATTCCATCGTTCAACTCGGTGAACGCGGCGGCATGCCAGCCCGCAGCCCGCTTGCCGGGAGCTGGCTGCCAGGTTTCACCGCCGTCTCGAGTCGTCAGCACGCCGGTCGGGAAGTCGGGTGTCGCCTCGCCCACGGCCACGCCCTCGTCTGGTCCGAAAAACCGAACATGGTTGAGCGGCGGCAAAACCTGGCCTTCACCAGGCATCAACCACGACTTGCCACCGTCGGTCGTTTTCAGAATGACTCCGTAACCGGAGCGTGTGTAAGGACGCGTGCCTCGACCAGCCAGCCAGGCAATCTGACTCGTCCCGACCTGCCCCTCACCGATACGTTTCGACAGAAAGCACATGCTGCGAAGCGAGACATCAGCAGGAACCTGCAGAAGACTCCACGACTCGCCGCCGTCCGACGTCTGCCACACGGTGCCATGGTCACCGACGGCCCATGCGACTTTCTTCCCCAGAACCTCGACTGCGTGCAGAGCCGCGTCGTCCTTCCACGGGTGAATCTGCGTCTGCCGAGTGAGCGTGAATTGATCATTCTGAGCACTCACTGACCGTAGAAAAACTGCAGTAACCACGCACAGTGATACTGTTAAACAGGTTCGATTCATCCTTGAACTCCGATCCAGCCAGACGGCAGCCAGTGCAGAGTCTAGTTGGCAGAACAGATATTCCCGAGACGAGTTCCGGGCAACATTGGCCCCGTCCGAAAGCCCGTCATCCCCGCGCAGACGTAAAACAAGACGACGCACCTTGAAAGTGGCTGCAAAGAGGCACGAAATTCGCAAAATAATTAACCCCTTGCGGCCTTCTGCCTTTCCTGCGGCAACTGATTCAGTCCGTCCGGGGTGGCATTGTTGAATGCATAAACGATGATCCGAACGGCGTTTTCACACTATCTGGTTTTCACGCGATCTACAGTAGAGTTGAATGAACATCCATATTTAATCGCAAAGTATCGTGGCGCTGATTCAGATCTCGCTTCTCGTGGACCTTCATAAGGTATAATGCAGCAGCGAGGCTGAATGTTGTCTTCATTCTGACTGATCATCACGGAGCGTGTATGCTGACGTGCCACAGCAACAAGGACATCCGCACTCCGAACATCGATCGACCCGCCGCGAGCTGGATACTTTTCAAACGGGCAATGAGCAGCAAGCCGGTTTGCTCGCCGACGCTCGCGAGCTTTCTGGCCGGACTGATGCCGTCACAGCGTAGAGTGCACTCGTTAATCTCGACAACAAAGACGTAATGAGCCCTGAGGCGTACTCTTCGCTCGACGAATGATTCTACGAGCACTTCGGTAGTGGGTACGACATCTGAAAAAGTGAACGATCAAAAAACCGCCGGCTGCACGCCCCGAAAACTCTTCCTGACTACCTGCCGCGGCGGACAGAACTGGAACAGGTCGATAAAATCAGCATCAGGCAGGGTCTGTCGAGCGCACCGTAGGCGTTCTATCCTGCAACCAGCAGATTCGCCTGGCCAACTAAGCGCACGCCGGCGGTTTGCTTGTCAGTACTCTACGCAGACAGACGGACTCACATAAAATTGCGGATGACGCAACCTGGCACCCGGCATGTTTCTTGTGGATTCTTCAGCTCAGCTTACGGAACCGAAGATAACCGTACGAAATTCAACACAACCCCACCGCAGTGATACTTTGCGGCATCGAAACCAGGAATCGTTATGGTGAAATCGGCACCTTTCAGATTGCTCACAATTTACCTCGCCTTTCTTTGTCTTTCCGCAAGCCTGAAGGCGCAGGAAAATCTGACTCCGGAACAACTATCGTTTTTCGAATCGAAAATCCGTCCCGTTCTGATTCGAGAATGCTACGGCTGCCACTCCAATAAGTCTGGAAATGTTCGGGGCGGGCTGCGTCTGGACACAAAAGAACTGATGCTCATTGGCGGCGCGACCGGCCCGGCGATCGTACCGGGAGACCTCGAAGAAAGCTGGCTCTACAACGCAATCACCCATCAGGACTACGTGATGCCGCCGAAGCGGAAACTGCCGCAGAGCGTCATCGACGATTTCAAAATGTGGATCGAAACAGGGGCTCCCGATCCTCGAGTAAACACGATCACAAAAATTAATTCGAAAATCACCAGGGACGACATTCAGCAGGCCAAAGATTCTTTCTGGGCTTACCAGAAGCCAGTGAAGAACACTCCGCCAGCAGTCGAAGATGCAAGCTGGCCACGATCGGATGTTGACCGCTTTGTACTGGCAAAACTCGAACAGGCAGTCTTGAAACCTGCCGCGGATGCTGAAGCCTGGAAAGTGCTTCGACGTTTAACTTTCGACCTGGTGGGGCTGCCACCAACTCCGGAGCAGATCAACTCTTTCACGAACGCATGGCAACGCAGTCCCGAAAGAGCCATCACTTCTGTCGTCGACCGGCTACTTGAAACCGATCAGTACGGCGAACGCTGGGGGCGACACTGGCTTGATGTCGCCCGATACGGAGAATCGACAGGGCGAGAAGTCAATATGACTTATCCACAGGCCTGGCGATTCCGGAACTACGTCGTCGATTCGTTCAACGATGACAAGCCATTCGATCGCTTCATTCAGGAACAGGTTGCCGGTGACCTGCTGCCCGTCAAAACGGACGAGCAATGGTCAGAAAATCTGATCGCCACAACGTTCCTGGCCATCGGCTCGAAGAATCTAAATGAACAAAACCGAGTTCAGTTCGCGGCAGACGTGATTGACGAGCAAATTGACGCAATAACTCGAGTGTTCATGGGAATGTCGGTTGCGTGTGCCCGTTGCCACGATCACAAGTTTGATGCGATTCCGCAGGCCGATTACTACGCGATGGCCGGCATATTTCAGAGCATGCAGACTTACTTCGGGAACCCTCAGTCTGAATTGGGAAGCTACTCAGGCGCACAGGACAAACAGTCCAGCACGCTCTTGATTCTTCCAACTGACGACGCAAACCCGTTTGACGTCACTCTGACGCGAAGTGAAATTCAGGAAATCAAGGACGAGATGATCTCGAAGCGGCGTGAAATGGCTCAGTCGCGACGATCGGGGGGCAGCAGCGGCGCAAACGCTCAACGAGAGCGGGCGCTCTTCCAGAACTCGATGGCAAAGCTGTCAGCGAAACTGGCCTCAGTTGACGAGAACGGCAGGCCGTTGAGTTTCAGCATGGGAGTTCAGGAACGGAACGCACCATCCAACGCAAAGATTCTGGTTCGCGGTGAAATTGATCAGCCGGCACAGACTGTCGCTCGAGGCTTTCCTCAGGTAATCACAAACGGTCCGACGGAAATCAGCAGCAAGTCGAGTGGTCGCCTGGAGCTCGCCCGTTGGATCGGCAGCGACGACAACCCGCTGACGGCTCGTGTGATGGTCAACCGGATCTGGCAACATCTGATCGGCACAGGAATCGTCACTTCGACCGAGAACTTCGGCAAGACCGGGCAGATGCCGAGCCATCCAGAACTACTCGACCATCTGGCCGTGCAATTCGTAAAGTCCGGCTGGTCGGTCAAATCTGTTATCCGCGAAATCGTGACTTCCCGCGTTTACCGCATGTCGACGACTTTTAACGAGGGTTACCACGAGGACGATCCTGACAACGCTCTGGTCTGGCGTGCCAATCCCAGACGGCTGGATGCGGAAGCGATTCGCGACGCCATGCTGAGTATCAGCGGTGAGCTCGATCTCGAAAGACCGCGAGCGTCAGTCGTTGCTCAGGCAGGATACACCCGCGTTCAGAACGGACAGCTTGGATCACCTGATCGCAGAATGGGTGGGGCAAGGCCAGGCAACGGCCAGCAATCCAATCGTTCCTCAGGAAACAGCCGGCCCGAGTTCAACGGCGGGAATCAACAAGGCAACCGGTCTCAGCAGGAACGACGTCGTCCCGGGCAATTTCAACAGAACGGACAGCGCCGATTCCCAGGACGACGGCCGGGTGGTCCAACGGGAGGACAACGAGGTCCCGGCGGTCGCGTGCAGAATCCACTCGATATGGAGAACGCAAAGTTCCGCAGCGTCTATCTGCCGATTGTTCGTGATGAAGAACCTCGATCACTGGACGTCTTTGACTTCGCCGACTCCAGCTCAATTATCGGGACACGGGAATCTTCAAACACTGCCAACCAGTCGCTCTTCATGATGAACAACCCCTTCGTGATCCAACAAAGCGAAGCGCTGGCACAACGAATCAGAAAATCGAATTCCAGCTCAACTGCACAAGTCCAACAGGCTTTTCTGCTGATCTATGGACGCCCACCGTCAACCGGAGAACGAACTGCAACGTCTGCGTTTATCCGAAACTTTGTGGCTCCAGCAAGCCTGCGTGAGCGCGACCAGGCAACGTTGGCAGCTCTCTGCCAAAGCCTCTTTGCATCAGCCGAGTTTCGATACATCGATTGACGTCTCGCTTCGTCTACCACTTCAAAAGACAGACCAACGATCCTGGAAATTCATATGTTTTCACGACGACAAATGCTACAGAGTGCTTCCGCCGGATTCGGCTATCTCGCATTCGCCGGTATGAGCAGTGCTCAAGCGGCGGACGAAGCAGCCCGCGATCCACTGGCGGCAAAGAAGCCGCACTTCGAACCTCAAGCCAAACGCGTGATCTTCCTGTGTATGGGCGGAGGCCCGTCTCATGTGGACTCGTTCGATTACAAGCCGGCGTTGAATCGAGATCATGGAAAACCTGGCAAATACGGTGGCTCACTCCTGAAGTCTCCGTGGGAATTTCGAAAACGCGGTCAAAGCGGCCTCTGGATTTCCGATCTGTTCCCTGAAGTCGGCAACCTGGCCGATGACCTGACTCTGATCCGATCGATGCAGTGCGACCAGCCCGTGCATGCGGGAGCGATGACTCAGATCCATACGGGAACGGCTCAGTTCATTCGCCCTTCGCTGGGAGCGTGGACGCTGTACGGTCTCGGCACCGAAAACGACAGCCTGCCAGGTTTTATTTCACTTGCCCCGCCGTCGGGTTCATCGCGGAACTATGGAAGTGCATTTCTTCCAGCCATCTTCGGCGGTACGAAAATTGGACGAGCCAGCCGCGGCGGACAACAACGTTCCCGCGCCGGTAACTCGGAAACCGTACCAGACATTCGAAACAGATCGCTAACGGCTCAGCAACAGAGAACGCAGCTTGACCTCATCCAGGCACTCAATCGCGAGAAGATACGTCGCGACAAGTATCAGCCAGGTGTCGAGGGAATCATCGAGTCATACGAACTGGCATTCCGAATGCAGGATGCCATGCCCGCTCTCATGGACACATCGGAAGAAACAAAATCAACGCTCGACATGTACGGCATCAATGGCGGGCCGACCGACAGTTTTGGAAAGCAGTGTCTGCTGGCTCGTCGGTTTGCTGAGACCGGCGTTCGTTTCATTGAAGTGACGCATCAGGGCTGGGATCAGCATGCCAATCTGTCCGTCGATCACAAAATTCGCGCAGAAGGCTGTGACCTTCCGATCGCCGGACTGCTCAAGGACCTCAAGCAGCGAGATATGCTGAAAGACACACTGGTGATATGGGGCGGAGAGTTCGGTCGGACTCCTGCCGCTCAGGGAGGCGACGGACGAAATCACAACAACAAGGGATACACCACCTGGATGGCCGGTGGCGGAGTCAAAGGTGGCTTCAGCTACGGAGCCACCGATGAGCACGGCTACGAAGCGGTCGAGAACAAGTGCCACATCCACGACTGGCACGCCACGATCCTGCATCTGCTGGGCCTGGACCACGAGCAGCTAACCTACCGCTACGCGGGACGCGATTTCCGCCTGACCGACGTCCACGGCAACATCGCCAAAGACATTCTGGCATAACTAACGTGAAACGTGGCTGGGCGTAAAACACCCAACGTCGTGCCCGTGAAGACGGGCACTCAGCCGTTTGTGAAGTCGATCATCAATACATGCAGCGTTCACGCTAGCGCGGGGGAAATGTCAACCACCAACTCCAACACCACAAGGAACACTCGTGAATCTCCGGCGAACTCGAATAACTCGCCTCATTCCACAGCTCCTTTCAAGGACCAATGCGAACTCAAAGTCCAACTGAACGCAACTATCGTTCAGCTGGCTCACCGAGTCTGAAATTGATCACTCGATCAGTACGGTCTTCCAGGCCATCAAGCAGCCAGCGATCCAGAACGGTGGTCGCGGCGAAAGTCCCGACTCGGCGAAGTTCCCACGCGCTGTACTGGACGATGTCGATCGCGCCGTTTGTCAACGGCGTACCAAGAACCGTATGAGCTCCCAGTGGAGCAGCGATCGCAGCGTCGGCTTCTGCGACCTTCCGCTGCACCCAGTCCGTACCATTATTGATTCGCTGCAGATTCCCGGACGAGTACCAACTGTAGTCACCTAGTGCGACTTTATTGAGCTGCAGGTCCGGCAGCATGACTCCATTGCGACTCAGTTCACGCTGCGTCCAACGGTAGGCTGTTCGTGTTGGTCGCTGCCGGAAACCAATCAGTCTTACAGTGTCATCAAACAGACGATTGACACTCAATTCAGTAACACTCAACGCGTTCCTGGCGGCGTTATTCAGATCCCAGAATGAGTCTGGCCGATTTACCGATGTCGGCTGAACCGGATAAATGTCACGAGGAGCGTATTGCCGGGGTGCCCACGCCCCCAGATCGAGGTCCTGCCAGATCAACGGCATTCTAAAATTCTGCGTTTCCGTTTGAGGCGATTCATAAATCGACCGAATTGGCCGGCCATCGAAATCATCCTTGTTGATTGAAACGCCAGCCATTTCCAACACTGTCGGCAACAGATCAACAGACCGAACAGGGTCAGTGACGATGGCCTCACGGCGAATGTTCGGCCCAGCCACAAAAAATGACATCCGCATCGTCTCGACAAACGGATGCCCGTGCGCCGTGCCGGGCTTGTTGTGCGTACAGAACTGCCAGTCGGGATTCGCCGTGATCACCAGATCCGCGGCGAAGTCGCGGGCTCTCACACTCAAGTGAGGCTGCCACAGCATGTGCCGGCACATGCTTACTACGCTGTCTGGATAAACCGTCCCCATCGTGATTTTCAACCAGGACTGCTCGTCGTGGTAGCGACCAAAAATCCCCGCCGAAACCGCTCCTGCCATGCGAAGAGGATCTGCCGAAGGCCGAGTGACCAACTCGAAATGAATGCTTCCATCATTCGAAGCCCGCACGTTTCGGACCACCTGGTAGCGATACAAAAACGTTCTATCGGCTCGTTGCACGCGATCGACAATCGCAAGTCCGCGTTGGCGATTTGCGATCAATATCGAACTTTCATCGATCCTCGACAGGACCAGATCAATCGGCCCCGGTACGCCGCCGGCTTCAGCAGCTCCGCCAACTCTCCAATCAGCTGCAACAACCTGGCTGTCCGACGACGTTTCGAAATGCTGACCTGCTGACGCACCGATCTGAAGTAACTCGTCAATCAGGTTAACCGGTCGACGTCTTTCGCGAATTCGATACTGCAGCAAGTCCGCGGTTGAATTTGGCGCTGACCAGTCGCCAGATCCAAAATGTTTGCGTGGCAAATAAACACTGGCCGCTCCAGTACCAACCGCGTCAACGAATGCGAAATCCCTGACACCGTCGCCATGAGTCGGATTGCTGTATCGATGCTGCCGGACCGACAGCCCGAGCCCCCCGCCAGTCCGGTACCCATCGTTGTTAATCCGCGCCGGCTGATGAAAGAACTCGTTGACCAGATCATAGCGTTCCAGGTGTGCGAACCGCCCTCCCAGATGACCGTGGTCGCTGACCAGCAGAAGGTAGGTATTTTCGAACCGGCCGCGTCTCTTGAGTTCACCGACCATCTCGCCGATTAATCCGTCTGCCTCAACAATCGTTCGCCTGGCCACCCCGAATTGCCCCCGATACTCGCTATGACTGACCGAATCGGTCTCCGGCAGCCAGACAACCGTCACCGCGTGATCCTCGTTGAACAGGTTGTCGACGGCGTACGCGGTGTTGGCCTCATCGACGTATCGTTTCGACTGATGAGTCCCGAACGGCGGAGCTTCGTCGGCCAGATACCGCGTCCACAATGCCGGTGTCAGCTCACTCATGACTGGAAGAATTCCCGCTCCGAATGACTTATTCGCCTGCGCAAGATGATGCAGTGTCGTCGGCGTTTCGCTCGTTCGTCGATCGCGAAATTCCTGAGCCGCCTCTCCCCCCTTGACCAGGCGAACGACGGCGGTGCCTGCTTGGAGCAGCCCACGTTCAATGCCCTTTGGCATTAAAAATCTGCCATTTAGCACAGGGCCATCGGTACCGAGATAGTTGTCGCTGCGCCCAGCTCGTCGATCAAATCCGATCTGCCCTTTAACGCCGTGACGATCGCTGAACGTTCCCGTCCACATGGTTCCGTTGGCAGTTATAGTATCAGCCGGAAAGACCGTGTAGGCGTGCTGAAGTTTGGTGCCTCCACTTAAGAACGTTCTCGTAATGTTTGGAAGATGCCCCATCGCGGACATCTCCTCGACGATGTCCGGCCGCAGCCCGTCGACATAAAAGATCAGCACGCGTGCATCCGGTAATGGCCCGGCAGCTGACACGTTGCCGACCACACGATTACGCACGGACACCGGTGTCAACGGACCACCAATTCGAATCCGGACAGAGAAGTGCCCGTTGTTTTCAGTACAGACATCGTCGTTCACTCCGAGCCACAGCTCACCCGACGCGGTAGCCAGAACACTGTGGTTTCGGCCGACATAGAACGGGCGGCCTTTGGAACCAATCCGACCAATGAGAGCATAAACCGGAGCTGGCCCTGCCCCCGCAGCCGGCAACGGAAACCACAATCTTGATTCTTTGTCGAGAAAATGAAACGTTCCTTCAGGGCCAAGTGTACTGACGATGGGATTCGTCTGCCCCGGCCTTGCCACATTGATTTTTCCGGTCGCGTTGATCGTCAGCGTACGTCCGGCCTGAACGCTGATCTCGGAGTTTACCCAGTTCTGATCTGCGGAAATCGTGACGTGGCAAAACTGATCTGCGCGGTGCTCCGCCGCCTGGCTCGGGCTAACTGAAATGATCAGGACGACAAAAGTCAGTGCCAACAGAAGGAAATTTTCTCCTTGTTGATTAATGCTGG
This sequence comes from uncultured Planctomyces sp., assembly GCA_937904325.1. GTDB lineage: Bacteria > Planctomycetota > Planctomycetia > Planctomycetales > Planctomycetaceae > JABMPE01. Next base: position 1,081 of record CALGTK010000313.1, on the reverse strand, counting down.
CATCACCTTTTACCGAAGCAACGCTCTTCCGTCTGATAGTCGCTGACTCACCCATGTCCGTACGGAACCTCGACCAGAAGCTCCACAGAACCACTGCTCGGATCAACCGACGGCAGAATCCTGATCTGTGACCCATCTTCCAGGTGATGTCGCGCGACCGACTTGCCAATCACATAACCCATCGCCGCACCGAAGATGACGTCTGAAAAATCGTGATCCCTCTGGTCGATACGGCTCCAACCGATCAGCCCGGCGAGGGCATACGCCGGCAAACTCATAGACAGGCCATAGTATTCATCAAGAACGGCCGCAATTGTCGTGGTACTCGATACGTGAAATGAAGGGAAACCATAGTCGCCGTTATTCCAGGTACCACTTGGACGATCAGTGTTGGCGATTCCCTTAATCACAATCGTGCTTAATCCATTGATTGAGTACGCACTAAGAATCGTCTTGCTGACACCATGCAGTCCCTCGTCGTCGTTCACCAGACTGCTGGCGTGAATTGCCAGCAGAATTGGAACTTGAGCCTCTGCGTTTCCAAGGTATCCCAGAAACTCGGAAGCATCCCCCCAACGCTGCGAATGCTGCGAATGCTGCGAGGTACCCTTACGAACGTCCTCGTCCAGTTCCTCACGACTCACGAGTGACCCGCCCAGCGCGACTCCCAGCAAAGCAGCATTCCGAACGGTCGCAATTTGCTTCGCGTCCCGACCAACCATCGGCAGAATTCGGTCACATCTTTCTTCAGCCCTTCCCGAAGCGACAACAGTTTATGAGCCGCATGATTCGAGTGTCGCAGATTGATCACCGCAAGCTCAGTACCCGGAGAAGTGTGCTGCCGTGACGAAGATTCAAACTCACGATGCGAAGCGACGTCAACGCCCTGACAACCAATCATCAAGGATGGGGCCAGACAACCAACAAGAACAGCTTCGCTTATCGAACCGCACACGGTCTGTCCGAAACACCACAAATACGCGGCGCCCGCGTCTGGAGCTTCCCGCCGTGGAATCTGCGAGGGGCCACCTCTACTCCTCAACTTACTGAACATCCTGCTTCGCCTTGCGGACCTCAATCG
>CALGTK010000312.1 GCA_937904325.1 uncultured Planctomyces sp. | reverse complement strand
AACTGGCAGGCACGGTGGAACCGGCAGAGAGTACCGTCCCGTCGATCAGAACCTCGGCGTTACCGGTTGTAGCATTTGCCTGGACTGTGACGTCCTCAGCCGCGTCGGTCAGAACCGTCAGGTCCGTGCCGATGACCAGTGCTGTCGCCGTCAGCAACGTACGTTGCTCAAGTTGCTCTGTCCGGCTGCTTCGATTGCCAGTCAGTCGTCTGCTTCGCTGATGGTTTAATCGCGCACGGAAGCCAGAAAGCCAGGGACGAAGTGACATGGTGTATTTCCTTCGCAGGAGACTCCTGACAAGCAGGAGTACCAAACCAGTAGTGCGTTTCGACTGAAGGCTCCGACGTTTGATTCGGGCAAACTCAGCGTGCAAATCAAACATGGGCAGCGTGCAGGATCGCTTAGCGTCGCTGATGTACGAGTGAACGAGTCTTAAAACGACTGTTCGAAAATCACCGATCTCGTACTGTCAAGTTTCATTCCTACACATTGTCCTGTTCTCGGCTCGCTCCAACTGGATAGTTGTGCTGGATCGCTTCTAACGGACTACTGGAGCACGCTTTGGCAAATGTAAGCCGAGCAACAGGCAGGAATCCGATAGCTGTTCGAATGCGATTCACTATGTGGAATCGTTGGCAACCAATCGGGTTGATTAATCGGCGCACGCCGCGGGAGCGATCGCTGGCTGAGTGCATCCTGCTTTCAGGTATTTGTTTTGATTTTCCTTGTCGCCATTCTTTCCTGAACGGTGATGTCTACGCCACAAGCGTCTTCAATCGTCCGTATTCAGTTTTATCTGCACACGATTACTCTCGCACAACAGTCGCCAAAGTCGCCACTCTCGACGAAGTGACGGACTTTGCTCTCGTCACTCAACCACCAGCGAGCCTGCTGGCACAGTTCGGGCTGACGCCGAAGTCCAGACGCGGGCTGACTGCGAGTGATCCGGTTGCGCCAATCTGACGACAGGCTTCAGCAACATTCTTCCCATGCGAAAGCAGCACCTCAGCTTCGCGAAGCTGTTGAATAATCTCGTCTGGCTCGAATCTTTTGCGGGGCCTCGGAAACATCCAAATCTGAGACCAAGCCTCTGAGTTCACCACACAAAAGCCGGTCGCAGTTAATACGGGGCAGGTCAGACCATTCGGCCTTCGACGTTCTGAAGTGAGAATGCGCCACAATTGCGATCCTTCATGAAGGACCCCCAACACTTAACTGAGTGTTGTCCAGCACAAGCCAACGGCCCATACGCAGAACGGATCAAGTGCCGCTGCGCGCAATCTGCCTGAGTGGCGGTTCTGGCTGTGAGAGCACGGCCGTTTGATGGTCGCTGAAGATATCGGCAGCAGTCGAACTCAGGTCCATTTTGTCGGATCGATCCTGTAGTACTTGACCAGCAGTTCAAACAGCTCCGCATGCTCTTCATCAAGCTGTCGAGGTTTCTCGAAGAACGTCTCACTGGCGACAGCGAAGAACTCGGCCTGATTGGTCGCACCATAGTAATCAAGCAGTGTTTTCTGGCGGCGTTCAGCAGCACGAGTGAGAGCCGCGAATTCCGTCTCACATACCCTGTGCCACCGTCGCGTTGTTGCTGCGTCACCGAACGCAAGGCTTCCGCCCATCTCGCCGTCGAGACCATCAAGACAATGTGCGAATTCGTGAATTACCAGATTACGTCCGTCAAATGGGTTTCGCGAATCACTCAGCACATCTTGCCAGGAAAGGACTACCTGGCCGTTCTGCCAGGCTTCACCGGCGTGACGTGACTCTTTTCCGACAACCAATCCTCCTTGAGTTTGCCGACGAATTGGATGTGGGTACACGATGATTGTGTTGACGTGCTCAAAGTAGAAGTCTTCAACGCCTAACAGCATCAACGCAGCCGTGCCCGCGATGGTGACTTTGATTTCATCAGACAGCTCCAGTCCACCATGGGCTTCCCAGTGTTTTTCATGCACGATGATCCTGATGATCTTTTTGAGCTTGTCACGCTCGGTGGTCGACAGGCCTTTGCAGTGCCCTATGTTATTCTCAAGAATCAAATCCCATGCAGATGCCCATGGCTCTTGAAGAATTCGTTTTCTTCGTCTGTTTCTGAACCAGTTGAACATTGCATATCCATGACTATGAATCGCGATACCAACGCATTGGTATCCGGCGGATTTTGAATCAGGTGTACCTGGTTGATCCTGAACATCAGGTCCGCATTCAGGAACGCAGTCACCCGCCTTTGGATCACCTGTTGCAAACGATTACTCGGTCAATCGCTGCTTTTCGGCATTGTCGATTAATACTGTATGACAGATGTAATAGCGGCTGCAGCTCAATCTGGCGACGCTGCGAGGACCGCCGACATCACACTTCCTCATTCAGCCTGCCCCACACCAATGCCCTGCCTCACGCGGAGCAAATCGGCCTGATGACGAATTTCAGTCAGGGACCGTTGATGGAACGTAATGTCGCATCTGGCTGGAACACTCGCCCTGACTTTTACCCACACCCCGCCCCCTGTTTCATGAAGGTACCTTGCGTAGCTCGTCTGTGCACGAGGCGTTTTCAGAGTTTTCTGTTTGCGGTGATTCGTTGCTGCGATCAGAGTACTTGAGCACGGCGACGCAATCGCGTCTTCAGGCAGCGTGTTCAATCGCAGTTTGCAACGTGTCGTGGTGCGGCCAGAGTTTCGTCAGATTCATCGACTGAAAAACATCCTTGACCGTCTGCGATCCACCGCAGAAGCACACTGCAGCACCGAACAGACTGGCCTCACGAGCGATCTTTACGAACACACTGATCTGAGCAGAATTCATGAATTCCGCGGGACCAAGATC
>CALGTK010000311.1 GCA_937904325.1 uncultured Planctomyces sp. | reverse complement strand
TATGAAATCACAGAATTACTCGGACTCGTTCAGGGGAACACTGTTAGAGCCAAAAATGTTGGCCGAGACATCATGGCTGGACTGAAAAACCTGGCAGGCGGTGAATTGAAAGGATATACCGAGTTACTTACGGAGTCACGACAGGAAGCGTTGACAAGAATGGTCGCGCAGGCCGAGCAACTTGGTGCAAATGCTATCGTCAATGTCCGATTCACAACGAGTTCTGTGACATCCGGTGCATCAGAGCTCTATGCTTACGGTACAGCTGTTACGGTCTCAAATTCTGGCTCGGAGGCGGTCTAAATGGATGCGTCTATTACCATTGCCATTTATCTCGGCATTCCGTTTGGATTACTTTTGCTGGGCTACACGGCTGGTCGGATCAATGATCAGGCACATACAAAGAAGTTGCTTGCTCAATTAGCGGACATGGATGATATCCTGGTCACGCAACTTAAGACTTTTCCCAACGTGGATTCCAACGGCCCAACACCGCAGCTCGTATGTGGTGAAGTCGTTATCGCCAACGACTACTTAAAGATGTTTCTGGCGGGATTTAAGAATCTCTTCGGCGGTGAGGTAACGAGCTTTATTTCTCTCATGGCACGGGCGCGAAATGACGTGCTTGTTCAGCTACTGGTCGCCGCCCGAGATCTAAATTGCAATGCGATTTGCAATGTGCGATTTATGACGGCGGATATCAGTAGTGGCACTGCTCCATCAGTTGCTCTTATTGCAACTGGGACTGCATATCGATCAGTCAAATGAATAAGAAGTCGGATCGTCACTCTGTCTTCAGCGAGCCTCATTTATCTGGAACAGAGGCGAAAGAAGTTTCTGCTAACCAAGCGGTAGAGCACACGGTCTGGGATGAACCGGCACTTGCTGATAAAAGGCTCCCGGCGGCACCGATTGATGGTCTTACTTATGATCGATGGCTCGATGCAAACATCGAGAATCGTTCATTTCTAAATAGCTGGGTGTTGACGATTGCAATCGCGCTCGTCGCGGGACCCTTTGCAGTCATTGGTGCGTTGCTGACGAATTCCTTTCAGGGATCACCGATCGTCTCCGCCGTTTTCGTCGCACCACCAGCCGAGGAGATCCTCAAGGTAGCGTGTCTCCTATGGATTGTTGAGAAGAGGCCATTTCGGTTTACTTCGAGAATGCAAATTGCCATATGTGCGATAGCTGGCGGATTGGCTTTTGCAATTATTGAAAACCTGCTTTACCAGTTACGCCCGGAAGTTAGAGAGAATCCGGACATCATGCAGTGGCGCTGGACAGTGTGTGTTGCACTGCATGTAACTTGCTGCCTTATTTCGAGCTTGGGCCTGATGAGAACCTGGAATCTCAGTATGACACGCAATGAGAAGCCCAATATGGCGACTGCGGCTGCCTTTATCATTGCAGCAGCAATCCTGCACGGCCTTTATAACCTTGGCTGTGTTTTATTTGAGCTCAAGGAACGAATATTTTAGCAAGGCTATTTGTTTTCCAGGGCCTGTATGGCAGATCTGCGTTCTGCGGCATTAAGTTCGCCATCACCGTTTAGGTCATACTCTGACATGAGCTTACTGGAATCGAGTCGATTTCTGCGGACTCCGAAACTAAATAAGAGTCGCTCGGCTGCTTGACCACCGCGTTGATTTCCCTGCATTTGCTGGCGTGCTTGCCGGGCAGCCTGAAGTTCATCACCGCTGAGTCTGCCATCGCCATTTGTGTCAAATCGCTGAAGTAGCTGTCGGTTTAGTTGACTATTCGTGTTGGGTTGTGCCGAGTTATTTTGCGGTTGAGTTTTAGTGTTTGCGCCCGGTCGATTCTGTTGCTGGCGCTGTTGAATTGCCTGCCGGGCTTTCGCTAATTCGTCCGGGTCGATTCGACCATTCTTGTTGGTATCGAATCTCTGAAGGAACTGCTGATAACGCTCGCGACGCTGCTGGTTTTGATTGGCGTTGGGTTGGAAACCATTAGGCTTGTTAGGGTTCTGTCCGAACGCACTGACGTGCAATACCACACTAAAAATGAAACACATTATGACAGCGAGTGATTTCATGGATCGATTCATCCTTGGACGAAGAAGTACTTGAACCCGTGCGTTTATATACTAACACCGCCGAGCGATATTTGTTTCACGCGTCCCGATGTGGAATTATATGTCTTGCCCAACGTTCTGATGGCCTTTTTTGATAATTGCTCGAAACCGGATAGCAACCATGGTGTTAAAATGAGTACGAGGGGCCACATCTCTAATTCAGAACTGATCTCATCATGCATCTTCGTTCTTTTGCGGTAATGACTGCACTTTCGGCTTGTATTTCGCTTTTTTCGGTTCACTCACCATGCACAGCCCAATCCTTTGTCGATGTTGCTGCTGAAGTTGACCGTTTGATCGATGAAGAAACACAGCCGTCTGAAATCCAACAGTGTGATGATGAGACATTTGTGCGACGCGTATACCTCGATGTAGTTGGTCAGTTACCATCGCTCGATGATATTCTCGTATTTGGCCTGGAAGACCATCCGGACAAGCGACGATTCTTGCTCGAGTTTGTACTTGCTGATCAGGATTACGGCACGAACTGGGCAAATTATTGGCGCGACGTGATTACGTTTCGACGTACAAATGATCAGTCTCAACTCGGTGTCTTAGCATTTCAGCAGTATCTGGTTGAGTCACTAAATACAAACAAACCTTGGGATGAAATTGCCCGTGATTTGATAACTGCCAGCGGTGATATTCGGGAGAACGGTAAGACAGGGCTGATCGCAGCTCAACAAGGAAGACCTGAAGAAACCGTGTCAGAGATTTCCCGAATCTTTATGGGAATTCAAATCCAATGTGCTCAGTGTCACGATCATCCAACAGATCAATGGACACGGCAACAGTTCCATGAGCTTGCGGCATTTTTTCCAAGAATTGCGATGCGTCCTCAAATGGACCCCAGAACATTTTTGGTTTATGCCATCGATCGTACGCCACGTATTCGGAGGCAGAACAATAACAACCGCTTCATCGGTACGCTGGAACACAAAATGCCGAATTTGGAGAGTCCGGCTGAAGAGGGCCCGGTAATTACTCCCAAGTTCTTCATGAACGATAAGGAAGTCGTGATTGGGACTTCTGACGCGAGTCGGCGGTCTACACTTGCGGATTGGATTACAGATTCCAGTAACCCGTGGTTTGCAAAAGCAGTCACAAACCGAATGTGGAGTGAATTGGTTGGTGAAGGGTTTTGTGAGCCTGTGGATGATTTGGGGCCGGATAGAGAAGTTCTCGCACCAGCGGCATTTGATTATCTCGCGGGTCAATTTGCGGCGTCGGGTTACGACCTGAAGTGGTTGATTGCAACCATCATGTCGACGGAGTCTTATCAACGTGAGAGTCGAGATCGGCGTAATTACGACGAAGTGCCGTTTCAGGCCAACGTGCCTCAACCGCTTAGGTCTGATCAGTTGTTCGACTCACTCCTCAATGTGTTCGAATTAGAGGAGCGACCACCATCATCAAACCAACAGGGGCCTAATCCTTTTAACTTGCGAAACGCCCCACGATTTGGATTTGCAAGTGTCTTCGGCTATGACCCAAATAACTTGCGTGAAGAGGTATCCACGTCCATTCCACAGGCTCTGGCGATGATGAATTCTACGTTTATCAATCAACAGTTGAATGCTACACCGAATTCCGTGCTCGGAAAAATGCTGCGGGACATTTCGGACGATCAGCAAGCAGTGAAGGAGTTGTATTTGCGTGTGCTGGCTCGCCGGCCAAATCGAAGTGAACAGACTACCGCTTTAAGCTATATCAGCCAGGTAGGTAATCGAAGCGAAGCTTTTGCTGACTTGATGTGGGCACTTATCAACACGACAGAGTTCAAAACGCGAAAATGAGCGGACTCCAGGGGCACAAAACACTTTTGAGAATTGGAATGCATCGATGAAAAACGAAAATTCCCGACTACTGGCAAATCGACGTACTGCACTAACAGTGGGATCTGTCAGTGCATTTTCAATGCTCAATTGGAAACTGCCAATCATTGCAAATGCGGCTCAGATCAAAGCAAATGCCAAGTCATGTATCCTCTTATGGATGGGAGGTGGCCCAAGTCAGTTTGAGACGTGGGATCCAAAGTCTG
>CALGTK010000310.1 GCA_937904325.1 uncultured Planctomyces sp. | reverse complement strand
GAACATGAAACAGGCAATCTCGACACCGGTGTCCGTTGGCCAGCCTTTAAACCCACAGGTACCCACAAGACTGGAATCCTTCGTCGCGAAGCAGCCACCCCACGACGCTGCAAAAATTGCCAGCTCGTACATTTCAGCGTCATGTCGACAATTGCCTATGCCATTTCGGCGATCTCCGAATCATCGTCTGTGAAAAATAAGTCCAACCGGAAAATTACCGTCAGGTTAAATTGAACATAGTTCGACTGAAGACATCCCGTTTTCCTGCCTGGCCTCTGCAATATGTTGAATGAATCTGTCTGCAGGTTACGACTTCTTTCGTTTCTTTCTGCTTGCAGCCGGTTCTGAATCGGATTTGCTCTGACTCTGTTTTGCTGCGGATTCGCTTTTCCAAAGCACGATCTTGTCGGTGTCATTTTTTGAATCCCGCCCTTTCGTACTGCGTCCGCGTCGGACTTCGGCCGTGAGTTGCGCTAGCAGGCGTTCGGCGATTTCGGGTTTGGCAGTGTATAGGTTTACTTGCTCGCCGGGGTCAGCTTCGAGATTGTAGAGTTGTGCTTTCGATGCTCCTTTCGGGACCTGATGCTCTTTCGGAAAACTCCATCCGCCTGAACCCTTAGCAAGAATGAGCTTCCACTTGCCTGTACGATAAGCGAAGTGACCACTGAAGGAATGGTGGATCACCCCGGCTCGCTCCGACAGGATTGAATTGCCCGATAATGCCGGCAGAAAGCTGACGCTGTCTTCGCACGATGTAGCCGGAAAGTCAGTTCCGACGATGCTGGATACCGTGGCGAACAGATCGGTCAGGCAGATAAGCTGGTCACTCGTCGAACCTGATCGAACTTTACCAGGCCAGCGAACGATGAACGGAACACGATGCCCACCGTCCCAGATATCTGCTTTGGAACCTCGCATGTGAGCACTGACCAGGTGGCCCTTTTCAGCTAACGCTTTGATATTGGCAGCCTTCGAACAGCCGTTGTCGCTCGTAAATATGACCAGCGTGTTGTCAGCGAGACCGTTCTTTTTCAACGCTGCGGAAACTTCGCCCACTACATTGTCCGTCTGCATGACGAAGTCACCATAAGAACCGAGGCCGCTCTTGCCCTGCCACCCGGGTGACGGCACGATCGGCGTGTGTGGAGAACCCAGCGGAAGATAAAGGAAGAACGGTTCGTCTTTGCCAGCGCGAGACTCGATGTACTCGACACTTTTCTCAGTCAGACGCGGAAGCATGTTGATGACTTCGTCGTGTTCAATAACTCGATCATTCTCAATGATCGCTTCCATGTTTCGGGCGTGATGAAAACCGTGGTAGTAATCGAAACCGCGACTAATCGGTCCGTCGGGAATCTGTGCTCCGACCGGTGGAGTCTTGTGCTCCTGCTGCGTGTATGGTTCACCAGTTCTGGGATTGATGTATTCGAAGTTCAAATGCCACTTCCCAATCGCCGCCGTCGCATAACCCTGTTCTTTCAGAAAGCCTGGGACCGTCGGACGCTTTACCGCGATAAGGCTCGGCGCGAATCCAGTAACAACGCCCTTCTGGAGCCAGGTCCGCCAACTGTAGCGGCCGGTCAAGATTCCATAACGGGTCGGTGTGCAGACTGAAGACCCGGAATGAGCATCGATAAAGATCATCCCTTCCGATGCCAGCTGGTCGGCATTGGGAGTAGGAATCCTGCTCGTCTCAGGAGCCAGGCATTGAACATCCCCGTAGCCGAGATCATCGCAGATGATGTAGACGATGTTTGGTTTTTCGCCCGCGTTGGACGAAGCACAGATAAAGATAAGAAGGAGAGCGCAGGCGACTGACTTCATAATGATCCCGTTGTAAAAATATCTGCGCGTAGTGTCCTGAAATGGGCAATTTCATTGGGGTGATGAATGCAGTTAGTCAGAATTTTTATTCACGGTTGTCGGAAATGCCATTGGAGTTTTTGTCGGTGTGACCGGACAGTGGATTACCGATCACTGCCTGCCAGGCAATCTTGCGGAACATCCTGTCCAGCTCCCGGCTCGGGTAGTCGGATCTGGTTTTAAAGGGAACGTCGCCTTCAATCAGTTCAGGCGATTGTCCATATATCGTGGCATAGAAAACGTATCCTTCAAGGTTTCCGAAGCCGGAACCGAGATGCCCCAGTCGATCGTTCCACAAGGAACGTCCTTTGCGGCCGACGTACCTGTGCACACCTTCGACTCCCGGCAGTTCATCACGGTGATACGCCTGGACCGCCAGCACCATCGCGTCCGAGGTCGGCAGTACAAATACTTTCTCTGGATACTGCTCATTGAGTATACCAATCAGTGTGCCATAGATTGCATGTTTCTCTTTGCCGAGACGTACAAACAGCTCTGACGTCAGTTCATCTTCAGACGTCGGTATTTCGTCGAGCTGGTCCAGTTGTGGCCAGGCATCGGAAAGGTAGAACACCATCTTCGGATTGTACTTCAGGCAGAAATCAATCCAGCATGAGTAGTATTCAGGTCGATCCTGAAAGTACGGCCCCCACATCATCGCGTCCCATTCAGCGTTTGCTATCGATGTAAGAAGCTTGGGAACCGGCTTCCCGTCAAATTGAAAAATGCCGTTTTCCTGTTCCCACTTATACCGAGTGCTACCCGTCATTCCGCCACCCGTGTGAGTGAACAATGGCGGTGGTTCCAGTCCAGCGGCGCGGGCAATCAGCGGAAACGTCTGATAGCCAGGTGCCATGAAGCTGTGACCGGTTCCCACGATGCGTAACGAACCATCTGTTGGCTTTTCGTAGGAAGTCACTACACGCTTATTGTCGCCAACCTTTTCCTTGTAGATGGCGACAATTTCTTCAGGACTCCGATACGAGACAGCGTGTTCGGGGAATCGATCAGCATCCCAACCCGGATCGACATTAAATTTTTTCTTCACTCCTTGCCGTGAAGCCGCAGACCGCAGTTTTTTTTGAAAATCAGTCGCTTCCTCGACAGTAAGTTTCCCATCGCGATTCGCATCCGCCGCCGGAAACTGTTTCAACCATTTTGCGAGTTGCCTTTCTGACGGGGGGGCTGCCTGAAGGGAGCTCCCAACAGCCAGCCAGATCAGCAACGGGATTGCGTGGTTAAAATTCATACTAACTACTTTTTTGAGGTGACCTGAAATTTTGAAAGGACCAACTATCGATCAACGACCTGGTAGACGCCTTACTAATTGAACCAACGGTTGTCTTGTCCCACGGACCGATAATTCCGATGACCCGGTGGTATTCACCGGGCAGAGCGTCGCCACCCGGGCAAAGCTTCGTCAACGTTACATGGCGGCCACTTTCGAATGTCGATTCTCGTATCAGACGTTTTGACAAGCTCACCATTCATGTCAAGCAAACCACCAGCCAATGGCCACATCCTGTAAAACGGAGCCACTCCCTGATTCTCTCCGCGAAGGCGAAGGCTTAATTTCCCGCCTGAGTTGATGGGCGACTGAATTCGGATCCCGGTCAAACGAAACTCGCATCCGAGCATTCGAATAAGCACGTGGCGGATGTGTTCGAATTCAGCGTCAAGGTTTCGTTCGAACCCTGGACTGTAAAGACCCATCCACGAAAAGTGACTAGCTGGAAGCTCTTTGCTGGCCATTTACGGTCCTTATTGGGAACCGTTTGTCCGTCGACTGCCGTTTCCAGTGCGATTGCTTGTTCAAAGGCCCGTGAGGAAGCTCCAGTCTTCGCCATTGTCGATATTCTGTGGAAACATTTCGTCGTGAAAACCGATCCACGGCTGATTGCCGGCATAGTCGCGTCCGTAATGGACCATTCCATTTTTTTCAGGCAGTGTTTTACGGTAGGCATCTATGATTCGGTTTGCAGTGACGTGTACTGGTTTTCTTTCGGCCAGGTGGTCATCCCAGAGTCGGATACGCCAATACTCACTTAGTCGGGCGTTTATGACAATGTTTCGACGCAGGTTCCCGGCAACGCTCGCCCGCTCCCAAACGAACCATCGGGGGATTACGCTTTCGTGAGATCACATATTCACAGTCAGAAGACTCGAATGCCTTTCAGTGAAGCAACCATCATGAGAATCTCAACCGGTCAACTTCTCGCGGTTTTTCTGTTCGCATGGGGCAGCCATGTGTGCCTCGCAGCGGAGCGACCAAATATCATCGTGATTTACACCGATGATCAAGGCTTCGGCGATGCCAGTTGCCTGAACCCTGACGCGAAGTTTCAAACGCCGAACCTGGACCGGTTGGCGTCTGAAGGCATCAGCTTTACGAATGCTCATTGTTCGGACACGGTCTGTACACCGTCTCGATACGGGCTGCTGACCGGTCGCTACTGCTGGCGCACGACGAAGAAAACCGGCGTCATGGTCGCTGAAGGAAAATGTTTGATCGAAGACGGTCGCATGACGATCGCTTCGATGCTTCGCGATCAGGGCTACGAAACAGCGATGGTTGGCAAGTGGCACCTGGGCATGGACTTCCCTGGCGACGCTGGAAATCGAGACTGGACTCAGCCGGTTCGCGACATGCCGCTCGACAAGGGGTTCGACTACTTCTACGGAATTCCTGCGTCGTTAAACTACGGAGTCCTTGCCTGGTTCGAAGGTCGGCATGCCAAAGTACCACCGACCGTGTTCACAGCGAAGAAGCCAAACAAGCGACACGTCGATTATCGAATTAAGCCGCCGTATCAGAACTCGCCCGCCGAGACGAAGAAAGCGATCGGAAAGCTTGGAATGGAAGTCGCGCCCGACTTCATCGACAACCAGTGTCTCACTCGCTTTACCGACAAAGCCATCGAGTGGATGTCCGGCAAATCCGACTCAGCGAAGGATGGGAAGCCGTTCTTCGTCTACCTGCCCTACACCTCGCCGCACTATCCAGTCTGTCCGTTACCCGCGTTCCACGGCAAAGGCGACTGCGGTGGCTATGGCGAATTCGTGATCGAAACGGATCATCACGTCGGTCGAATTCTAGAGTTCCTCGATAAGTCGGGACTCGATAAAGACACTATGGTCGTTTTCACAAGTGACAACGGTCCGGAAAAATCATGGAAGCAGCGCATCGACGACTTCGGCCATCACAGCAACGCCCCGTTCCGAGGCGGCAAGCGAGACATCTATGAAGGCGGGCATCGAGTACCGTTCTTTATCCGCTGGCCGAAAGGCATCATCTCGCCCGGTCGCGAGTTCGGTAACCTTGTTGGGCAAACGGATCTGCTCGCGACATTTGCGCAAATCACTGGCGCATCGCTGCCTGACAACGCTGGTGAAGACAGCCACAGCTTCGTTTCCGTCCTGAAGAATCCTGTGTCCAACTTTTCTCGACGACCAATTGTCAACCACGGTATTAACGGCCGCTTCGCCATCACCGACGGTTCGATGAAGCTGATCATGCCGCACGGAAAAGCTGGCGGTGAATTGTACGATCTGGCTGCCGACCCGGCCGAAACGAAGAACCTGGCCAATCAGCGTCCGGAAGTTGGTTTCAGGTTGATGGAGAAACTGACAAGCATCGTCTGCAACGGCCGCACAACCACCGGCGCAAAACAGCCGAACGATACCAGCTACTGGAAGGACCTCACCTGGTTGAGTGAAGCTCGTTACGAGTCGCTGGCCGTAGACACAGAGTCGGCCAAATAGCCACAGGGAGTTCGCCGTCTCTGCTTAACACAGCGTCAACCAATTCGACTATAATTGAAGGATGAAATTGCACCGACATCTGAGCTTTGTTTGCGTCTACATGTTCCTCGGACATGTCGCCTGTGTCGTGGCCGACGATGAACCTCTGTTTCGCTGGCAACTGAATCGCGAAAACTCGCGTGGAAGTACTGTCTCACCACAGTTTGGTTCCGTTGACCTGTCGAGCCCCGTCGATTTGCAGTTTGATGTGTTGTCGCCGCAAGCTGCCATCTTTAATTCGATGGGTGAAACGAAGCAGTTCCTGAACGCGGGGGCGGGACTGAAATCGCTCGATCTACCGCGTAAGCAGTTGACAGCGGAAGCCTGGGTGCGAGTCGACAAGCCGCTGGAATGGGGCGGTTTGTTCGGAGTCATCCAGGACAACGGTGACTACGAACGTGGCTGGCTGCTGGGCTATCGAAAATCCCAGTTCTTCTTCGGGCTGGTCTCCGAAAAGAACAAACGGATCACCTATCTGACCAGTCCTGTCCTGTTCGAAATTGGACACTGGTATCACATCGCCGGCACGTGGAACGGTACTCAACAGTCGCTCTACGTTGACGGCGAACTGGTTGCTGCATCGCGCTCGCAAGCTGGCAAGGTTGCGTATCCAGAGAAAGGTCACTTTGGCGTCGGCGCCTACTGGGACGACTCTGAGTATCACGCACTCACCGGCCAGGTTGAGCAGGTCAGTTTGTGGGACCACGCGTTGAGCGCCGAAGCCCTTGCCAACAGATTCGAGTTACGAAAGTCGCGTTTCCCTGGCATCGAAGCAGTTCATCCTGATGTCGTCGACTGGCCAACTCACCTGCGAGACAATCAACGGACCGGTCTTGCTCCTGATGCTAAGCTCAACCTTCCGCTCAAGCTGAAGTGGACACACAAGACACGAAAGAAACCCGCTCCGGCCTGGCCGCCACCCGCGCATCACGACTTCTGGAATCGGAAGCATGGTCTCAAAGCCCGCGTGACGTTCGATCGTTCCTGCCCGGTGATCGCTGTCGGTGACGCAGTATTTTACGCATCGGCGGCCGAGGACCAGGTGGTCTGTCTTGACCGGGAGTCGGGAGAAATTCGGTGGCGGCACTTCGCAGAAGCGCCGGTTCGACTTGCTCCGACCTATGATCACGGACGCGTCTTGTTTGGTTCGGACGATGGCTGTGTTTATTGCGTCAGCGCCGGTGATGGCTCCCTTTTATGGAAGCATCGGCTGGTTGAAATTGATCGACAGATACCCGGGAACGGGCGAGTGATAAGTGTTTGGCCAGTCAGGTCAGGAATTCTTGTTGATGACGGAAATGCCTTCTTCTGCGCCGGCCTGTTTCCCGAGCAGGGAATCTTTCAAGCGGCCATCGAAATCGCGACGGGAGAGTTAATCGCCCGAAACGCAATTAGTGTCGCTGCTCAAGGTTATCTGGAACGGAAAGGCTCGCGTCTGCACGTCGCGACAGGACGGGACCCCGTCGGATCGTTTGTGTCGACGCTGAGCCGTCGTGGTAAAGGAATCGGAAAAGAAGTCCGCTCCATTCCGGAAAAGTATCCGTATGCCTTTATCGGTGATTCACAATCGCGTTTTGCCGGTGGACACAACGAGGTCGCAGCATTCGATGCAGAATCCGGAGAGACGATCTGGCACGCACAGGTGGATGGTCACGCGCATTCGATGGCAATTTCGCAGTCGTGCCTAATGGTCAGTACGAATGAAGGCATGATCTACTGCTTCGGTGAGTCGACAGCCGACGCCGTACACCATCTCTCGCCATCGACGACGCAATATCAGTGGAAGTCAGATACCGAACGAGAGGCCGCGGCAGGGATTGCCGGTAAAGCGATCGACGAGGCGGGCACGCGACAGGGCTGGTCGTTGATCTTGAATTCGGGTGACGGTGCTCTCGCAGCGGAACTCGCCATGCAAAGTGACTATAAGATCGTGTGCGTCGAGGACGATGCCGAATCGATTGCAACTTTACGTTCCAGGCTGGACGCGATGGGACTATCCGGGCGAGTCGTCGTTCACGAGGGCGTTCCAAACGGACGACTACCCTACACCGATTATCTCTTCAATCTGGTTGTCGATGCAGCGGCTCAACGAGGCGGTGCCCCGCCTCGAAATGCAGACGAAGCAAAGCGAGTGACTCGACCTCATGGCGGGGTCGCAATTCTGGGACCGACGCCTGACGAGGTGTTTCGCCGAGGTTCGTTGCCCGGCGTCGGCGAATGGACGCATCAGTATGCCGATCCCGGCAACACAGTTTGCAGCGGTGATACGCTCGTGAAGGGCGACATGCGGCTGCAATGGTTCGGTGCTCCGGGACCTCGCGGCATGATGGACCGGCATCACCGAACGGCGGCTCCACTATGGGCGAACGGCCGTCTGTTCGTTCCAGGAGACAATCGCGTTGTCGCGGCCGATGCTTATAACGGAACTCCTCTGTGGAGTATCGATGTGCCGGAATCCCGGAGAGCGGGAGTCTATCGTGACTGCAGCTATCTCGCGGCTTCCGGCGACTCGTTGTACATCTCGGCGGCCGACCGTTGCCTGCACATTGACGCTCAAACAGGCAAGCAACTCAAGGCATTCGCTGTTCCCAACTCAAACGACGAAGCCGTTGAGTGGGGATATCTCGCCACCGTTGACGATCTGTTGTTCGGCAGCCGCCAGAAGCGAGGATCGACGCGGCGAGATCACAGCAGAGATCAGATCGAAGAAGGGACGTACTTTGATGCTCGGCCACTGGTGTGCAGCGACGAATTCTTCGCTTTAGAACGCAACACCGGCGACACATTCTGGAAGTATCATCCGTCGTTTGGTCCTATCGTGAATTCAACAATCGCTGTCGCTGACGGTCGCGTCTACTTTGTTGAGAGTACCGACGAATCTCTCAGTAAATCCGAAACTGGCCGACACAAAGCGGCCACGCTGTTCCGACTGCCGGCGCAGTTAACAGCAATAGACATGCGAACCGGAAGTCTACTCTGGAAGAAACCGATCGACCTGCGGCACATTGAACACACGATCTACCTCAGCGCAGTTCAAGACCGAATCCTGATCAACGGTTCGTTCAATAAACTTGTTGCCGGAAAGTCGATGGTCCACGTCGACGTTTCCGTTTTCAATGCGGAAGACGGAAGTCGCATCTGGCAACGCACGCAGAACAATCAGGCCACGGCAAATGGCGCACATGGCGAACAGGACTTGCACCCGGTAGTTGTTGGCAACCGCCTCTACTGCGAACCGTTTGCGTATGACCTGCAGACGGGAAAACCACTTGCTGACTGGAAATGGAATGCCCGCCGCCGCCGTGGTTGCGGGACGATTTCAGCATCAGCATCGACGTTTTTCTTCAGGCATTCTCATCCCACAATGTTTGACCTGACCGGCAACAGCTACTCCAAAATCACGACCAGTACGCGGCCTGGATGCTGGATCAACATGATCCCCGCCGGCGGCCTGTTGTTAATCCCCGAAGGCAGTTCCGGCTGTAGTTGTAACTACGCTATCCAGTCGTCAATGGCGTTTCTGCCATTCGGAAAGTAACGGTCGCTCGCAGTAAAGTGATCTGTAATTAGATCCATCTGTTACTGGCTCGGAATCCTAACTTTCGCCAGATAGATGCTCGTCTTGCCCTCGTGCGACGAGTAGTAGCTGATCCAGAGCAGTCCTTCGTGCAGCACAAGGCCGGCGTAACTGGTGTCTCCGCCAGAAGGGAGTTTCAGCACTTCGATCAGTTTTCCGTTCTTCGGATCGAGCCACGACAGAGACGTTCGAACGCCGCCAGCATAAAGACGAGTCGCTGCCAGAATTCGACCGTCGGGCAACTGAAGCATGTTCGGCCCGCCGATGCGAAGATTGAGGTCGCGCCATTTCCAATCGGTGTACGGCGGCAGAGCCGTCCCGAGCTGAGCCATCTTGTCGCCAGTCTCATGCCGGAGGAGACAGAGCGCCGACTGATCCTTCCTGAACAGGATCGTGTCTTCTCCACAACCTGCCGGTGCAGAAAGTTGATCGACCAGAGTGTCAAACGTGCCGCCATCTTTTGACCGGTAAAGACGTAGCGTTCGTTGAGTTCGGTCACGGTACGTGGCATATCCCATGCTGTAGGCCATGCCTTTGTGCCACTGACTTCTCCACAACCAGAACCCCGGATCACCGATCTGCTTGCCTTCGGTCCACGTCTGTCCGTCGTCCGACGAGAACCAGACCATCGAGTAATACCGAATTTTGGCGTCGGCGATCATCCCGGCTCCGTTCAGCATCAGTCGGCCATCCGGCGTCACCGTTAACTTTGCATCGCGAAGGTCGTACTTCGGCGACGTGATGAGCGCCTTCGATTCCCACTTTTCGCCGTCATCCGAAACGATCACTCGCAACGCGCCGTCCGGAGAGACGTGGGCCGAGCCTTCTCGAAACACGCAGTACCAGCGGTTCTTGTGCCGCAGCAAGTCCGTAAACGCGTTGTGCTTTGCCTGATCCCAGATCCGCCGACCTTCGACCAGCACCGGTTTCGAAATGGCGGAAGAATCATCGCTCGAAGTTTCAGAATCGGCGGCTGAGAGACTTGTGCTGTCGGCAATTGAAATAGCAACCAGCGACAAAGCCACCGCGGTAAGAAATGGGCGAACGCATCTGCAGAATTTCATCGGATTCCCTCGATTCGAATTTCAGTCGACGGGAGAATCGTGACCGCTCAGCTAGCTTGTGACAATCGACTGTGACTGAGTGACATATTGCGGTGACATCGTCGTCAGACATTTCGGTTTTGTAATCGTGCGAGCAATAAAGCATGCACTGGCGCAGACGGCACCGGACAGGTGTGCCAAAGGCACCGGTTGACCAAGATCGCCCAAAGATTCCGTGCCGAAGAACATTCCACCGGTAGTGACTTCAAAACCGAGTTTCACAACAAAGACCAAAGCAGCCGGCACCACGTACCACCAGCGAGCCCCGTCGTTTTTTGCCTCGCTGCATTCAAACATCAAGGCGATTGCAAACAATCCGCTGTCGACGCCCGACAGTCCCCGATAGATCATCATTTCCGGCTGCAGAACAAGTACCGTCAGGCCCACTCCACACGATGTTACAAGCAACATGACCGGCAGTGACCAAAGCTGTCTCTGTCTTCGACTATGCTTCTGATTATTCCGTCGAAATGCAGGTTCATAGAGCCAGCCCAGCAGAGCAAACGCCGCGACGTCTAACAGACAATGCTCAACGCTCCAGTGAACGAGATTCCCGGTCACGAGTCGCCAGAACTCACCATTCAGAATTGCAGCACGATCGAATTGCAAACCCTGCAGGATGGCCTCAAAGACTGGTGCATCGAACCATAGCCCAAGATTCGCAACACCCATGACAGCAACAACACCAACCGTCCAGGCGTGCTCAAATCGACTCTTTTTCGTCACGTGCATAATAAGGCCTGTTGCCAATAGAGCGTTCAAGAAATTGGCGACCGGAGTCTCCGTGAAGAAAAATCCGGTCGCCTGATTGTGCCAGGAGTTAGTTTGAAATCGTTATTCATCGTTAACTGGCAGGCTTCGTCGAAGGGACCGGCGTCGACCGGCTCCGAGTAACCCCAGACCCGCCAGGAACACCCACTCGACAGCACCGCCACCGCCACTGCTTCTGCCACCACCGCTTCGATGGCCGCTGCTTTGTCGATGGCTCGGTTGCACGTTCGAAGGTCTTGCCGGGGCACTGTATTGTTGCTGGACAGCCGGAGACGCTACCTGGTGCGTTGCCTGAACGTCCTGTCGGTTTGCTGACCGGGTTTGCTTTGCGTTGCCCATACCTTCAGGCAATTGAACTCGCACTGACTGTTGCCGCAGATTGCCAGCCAGTTGCTCGGGCTGTGCCTCTTCAACCGCGACGAACGACGTGTATTGCGTCATCAGTTGATGTTCGATTCCCAATCGAGTGATCTCAGCAATTGACTGCGGTGTCTCGCGGCCGACATTTGCATTCCAGATTCCTCGAATCCGTTGCCGAGCCCACAAAGTGCCCAGTGCATCGTGTTTCGATTCGTTCTCGGGAAGGTCCAGCACCATCGACAGTTGCACGGGTTGTGCCTGAACGTTGCCGCTCAACTGAATGTTGCTCGAGCCTGGCTGATCGAATCGTCCCGTCACGACAAGTGGTTTTCCAACGTAAAGATCAGGAATCCGGTTTGGAATAACGTCTCGAACGTTGAGCGATCCCCAGTCGATGGCAACGTCCGTCATGTACGGAGCTGACGTCTTCTGGTTGAAGCGAGTCGCCAGTTTGACCGAGTTGTCCTGGTTTGTGACCTGCATCGAGAACCCACGTCCAATCTCTGCAGCCCGGCTGATGAGGTAGTGGTTCGGTGCTGCACCGAAGCAGACCGGGAAGATTCTGACGTCACTGACTTCTGAGTTATTCAGGTAGCTCAGAATCGAATTGTCATTTCCGACCAGGGCGTCGGTCAGCAGAAAAAGGTATCGACTACCAGTCGACTCGTCGGCGTGATCCTGCAAAACCGTCCGCAACGCTGGTAACAGGTTGGTTCCGCCAGAGGCCTGCAAACTACGAACGAACTGACGCGCGGCAGCTACATTATCGTGCGTGGCACTGACAGGACTCGGTTCGAATTCGCGGACTGAGTTGTTGAACGAAGCAACTCGCAATGTGTCCTGAGGGTGCAACTCTGCAAGAATTCGATCCGCAAAAATCCGCATCTGACTGATGCTTGAACCATTCATTGAACCACTGGTGTCGAGCAAAAGAATCACTTCTCGCGGTGCGAATTCCGCTTCTTCAATCTTCCATTTCGGTTGCAGAACCAGTGTGAAGTAACCGTCCTGGCAACCGCTTTCGTGGCGTGGGGAACGATGGGTCAGTGAGGCCAGCACTGTATGGTCTCCCGACAGTCGGTATGCCAGTACAAAGTCCTTGTCAGCAATGGTGGACTGATTCTGAAGCGAAACCTGCATACTGGTTTTGGAATGCTTCTGCACATTGATCGAATGTGTCAGTCCGGTGACTTCATGAATCGGCATGCCGCCTTCGATGTTCACTGTGATCGTTACATCATTGCCGTTTCGCATTCCGGCGGGCATTGCTTCAGGAGTGCTCCTCGATGCATCTGGAACCTCAACGGTGTCGTGAGTTCTTCCATTTCCCGTGTTCGGCATTTGTGTCGAACCACCCGGGTTGAACCGTGGTCCAACGACCATCGGAAATCGAAACACGTAGTTGTCATCGTCGATCTTGATGGGCTGCACATATTCAACATCGACAATGACCGTACCGTTGGCTGGGATGTTGGCGACCGACTGCGAAAAGATATTGGCTCGTTCCTGTTCAAGAAGAGCTGCCGTTTGCCCACGATCTCGAGCTTGCTGGTAAATCTGCCGAGCCTCTTCACGCTTCTTCACGACACCTCGAATCACTCGACCATCGATCTGGAAAGAGTATCGATCCACAGCCGCATTCTCTGGCAACGGAAAAACGTAATTCGCTTCCAGACGATTCGAATACGGGTTCGCGAAGGTCTGCCGAACTCGAACTCGAGCCAGCACAGCGGACACGTCAGCGGTGACCGTCGTCTCTTTCAGGATAAAACAACCAGGACGAACCGATTTTGTGTGCGGAACGGCATAGTTCCCGTCGGCTCGGTCAAAGTTGGATTTGACTACCCGCATCTGCCCCTGCGTAACAGGCAGCCCATCAAGGACCGCATATTCGGCCCGGACAGCGGAACCTGGCGACATTGAACCGACGATGACAATCGCCACACAGGCTGTTCGACTCAGAATCGTGTGCATCATGTGCCCCTTCCTCGTTAAGAGCGACCAGATTTCTCTTCTGTATGGAAGGAAGGGCGGTGGGAGCCGGGACGATGTAACACTCTTTCTTCATAAATTTATGAGCGAGCCGCGAGATTCGTCCGGAATGCGTGGTTAGCAACCTGTCAAATCGCCCCCACGCAGCTCCTGCTTCAGCCACGCGAAATCCGCCTTGCCACCGTTTCGAATTACAGATAGGCGGCACGCCGTGTGGACAAGAGTTTCAGCCGATCAAGGAGCGATCAGATGGCGATTCAATCATGGATGCGAATATGTGCTGGTGTGGCTGTTCTGACCGTAACGCTGCATCAGAACCACCAATTGATGGGGCAGGTTGCGTCTCCCGTCGAACAGCCGACCGTATTTCGTTCACAGCAACCGGCGTCCGAAACGGTCACCACTCCAATTGCCAGCGAACCGCCACGAGTATTCCCGTCCCCAGCCGCGGTATTGCCGATAATTGTCCCCCCCCCCTGACCGCGATGCAACACCGAGCGTTTCAGAAACTGGAGGTAAGACTCCTTCCGAAAAAAATGCCACTCGGATCAAAAGGCTCCTGGAGGATTCTCAGAAACTGGAGAAGCAGCTCAAAGTGCTGTTTCCAGAGAGTCGGTTGTTTCTTACTCCGCTGAAAGAACAACTGGTGATCAAAGGCCAGGGAGAAAGTCGAGAAGAAGCAGCTGCCATCCTTCAAATCGTTAAGTCGGCAATGTCGAAGTATTTTGCAGATGATTTGCCTTGTGCAGATCCAACCGCACCGGCTGAGCAACTTGAGAACTTCATCGTCAATCTGATCCACGTTGAAACAGTATCGGTCAGCCTTAAAGTTCAGGCCGTCTAACTCGACCATGCAAAAATGCGAAACCTCGGATTCGACTTTAAACTGCCAGCGCGATTTCCCGGCCACACTCCAATAACCAACCTGGAACTGAATACTGCGTCATTGACGGGTCTCTATGAAGTTCAAGAAATTGACGGATTAATCACCTCGCTAACAAACGCTGGGGTCGCAGAAGTCGTTGCAGAGCCAACGCTGGTCGTACAGGACGGTCATGCGGCAAGTTTTCTTGCCGGCGGCGAGTTTCCCGTACCGGCGATTGTGGGAGTCGGTGGTCCGGCCAGCCCAGCTTCGTTTCGAGGCTTTGGCACTTCGTTGCTCGTCCGGCCCTCCGTCATCGATAAGGGCTTTCTGAAACTGGAAGTCACTCCCGAAGTTTCGACAATTCTCAGCGATGCTTCTGGACACGAACTTCCAGCTTTGGAAGTTCGGCGTTCTACGGAAACAGTCAAAATGCGCGAAGGACTCTCCTTTGCACTGACCACAGAAGTTGAACGGGCAGTGCCTGACGATGCTGCTCAGATTACGTTTCTCGGTGAATTGCCAGTTATTGGTTCGGCCTTCCGCGCGAAGCCGGTGATGACAACCAGAAAAATGCTACTCGTGATCACGCCGACGGTAGGAGTTGCCGAGACATCTGAAAGTCTGCCACCAGCACCACAACCAACCGCCGAAGGGGCATTGCCACAATCACGTCACCAATTGGTACAGCATACTTCCGAAGACAATCCTGCTTATCAGCTCAGCGGAAACCTGAACCAATCCTCATACAGACAACCGCAGACTGCGTGGTCTAAGCTGCCGGCGCCCACGCCGCTTCCGCCGAGTCTTGCCTATCCGGTTCCGCAGACCACCTCATGGAAGCCACAACCAGCCCGGATGCCGACGACGCAGGCTCCGATTTCGCGATTGTCACACCTTCACAACGCGGTTGCTTCATTGACGGCTGCAGGGCTTACTGTTCAGGCCGACGAAGTTCGGCAGGAAATTCGAAAACAGAAACTGGCAGATCAACGCCGAACTCGTGGACGGAAAAAGCGAGAACTGGCAGCACTGCAGGCTGAAGTCGAAACGCTCCGCAATTCGGTTTCCCTGGCCAGTAATGGGCTGGCCACTCACTTTCGGCTGAACAGTCTGATCCTGACTTCGACAAACGAAGAGCTTCGCAGGGCGGGTCTCGACCTGGACAATGCAGTCGGCACTGGTGCGTTAGTTTCGAGAATCCTCGGCGACGCTACTGATACGCTCCTTGAGAAATACCGACAGACAGCCGGTATCAAAGACCTTGGTTCTTCGACTCAGCTGGCGGCCGACGGTGAGCGAACAACCTGGCAGAACGGAACTGAGGTTGCCGTTCCAGAGGTTGTGCAAACCAGAGGCTCGTCCGAACAGAAACTTTCAACGGAATTTCGTCTGGTCGGTAGCGACATCGCCCTGACACCGAAACTGCGTGACGATGGCACCATCAGTCTGGAAGCAGTCATCGAATTCTCCAAAACCAGGAATGAGAAACGAGGCGTCGTTCAGGTCAGCGGCCGCTCAGTGCCGGAGATCGACAGTCGCAGAATTCGCTCAGAAATGAAGCTGACATCCGGTCAAACAATACTTTTCCGGATGCCTCAAATGCCTCAGGATGGTGACACAGTTGTTGTGATAGCCTTAACGGTTTCCGCCGAAGAGTGAGGATGACGTCGCGACCGAGGTCTTGGTATTCCTGTCCGGTAAGGAATGCACTCGGAACAAGTTCCGAATGCCCCAGGCACGCGACTCTGTCGCGTCAGCCTTGCCAGGACATTCCGCACGAAGCACGTCGAAACTGCGGAGACAGGCACACGGCCGCGAGCTATCAGTAGGCAGTTTGTCATCAACGAGACCACGCAGCGCCGGGTGCGTCGACTCGGAATTTCACGAGACGCGTGTGCTCAACTTCGGTGACGTAGACTGTTTTTCCGTCTTGGCCGCCGAAGCAGAGATTGCTGGGGCGACTTCCGAGAACATTGATCTCCTGCAGGATTTCGCCCTGTGGTGACAGCTTGACGACTGTACCTTTGCCGTATCGAGTGACGTAGAGGTTTCCTTCAACATCGCAACGATGGCCGTCGAAGCCGTGGTCCTCAAACTTTTTGAATAGCCGTTTATCCCTGAGTGATTTGTCGTCGGCAATCGTGAAGGCCCAGATGTTTCGCTGTTTGCTCTCGTTGACGTAGAGCGTCTTACCGTCGGGGCTGACTTCGATCCCGTTGGTTGTGCCCATGTCTGGCGCAACAAGACCGGTGGTTCCGTCTGTGTCGATCCGCCAGACCTGTCCGGTGCCTTCCGCCCAGTTCGGGTCGCTGGCCCACAGCGTTCCGTCAGGACCAATGGCCAGATCGTTGGGCTGATTCATTTTCGAGTTGTGGGCGAGTGTCGTAATTTTTCGGTCGCTCGGATTGATTCGAAGGATGTTGTGCTGTGCATAGTCGGCGACAAACATCGTTCCGTTCTTGCCAAAGCGGATTCCGTTCCCGACGCTGCCTTCGGGAAGTGTCACAAAAATGTCGCCGACACCGTTGCCTCGAACACGCCCGATCGTTCCTTGCTGGCCGAAGTTAACGGCAAAAATGTCGCCGTCGGTGTTGCAGGCAGGCCCTTCGATACCCGAGGTGAACTCTTCGGGTAGCGTGAGTGGGCGAGCCACAAACAATGGTTCCCGCGGTGCATAGACGATGTCCGAGGCGCCACCGAATTTTGATGGCAACGGCATATTGGAATAGTCTTCTCCGTTGCCGACTCGGTGCTGCCATTTTCCGTGAAGAGGAAGCGTCCACTTACCCTCAGAAACCAGGGTCGGAGAGGGCATCAACCCAGCCCCGCCAGGAATCTTCACTGTCAGAAGATTCGCATCCCCAACGGTCACAAAGTCACGAGTAATTACCGCCGTGCCTTTTGAAAAAGGCACGGACTTTCCGTCGACGAAGACGCCGTCGATCGTAGCGGCCTCGTCCGTCTGGAAAAGCAGTTCTTTGCCAGTCCATCCTTCCGGGATTCGGAACACGCAGCGATACCACGAATCTTCGCCAGAAATTGATGCTGGAACGGGATCCGTTCGGCGGCGAGTCGGAACTTCGATCGTTACCCAGTGCTTTTCTGAATCTCGCGGTGAAGCGGACGACTCGATGGCGGGTGGTTGATCGAGCCCCACAGTCCAGTGAATCCCATTCAGCAGAAGTTGCTGGAAGTGTTGATTGGCAAAATCCTTCTTGTGCCCCAGCGAGGTGTAAAAGGAACGGCCGCCGTCGGATCGCTGAAAGGTCCATGCAACCGGTTCTATCGGATGCCCCTCGGCACTGCCTGTGGCCAGAACAGTCGTGCCTGTGGCCAGCGGCAAAACGTTGTACAGCGAGTAGCCCTGCTGGAATGGCTTTTTCGTCACGGTCTTCAAAATGGGATGAAGCAAATTTCTGTCAGCCTGAACGGTTGAAGCGAGGCTGTTGCCAAGATGTCCGTGATAGTTCCCACCGAAAACATCCGCATCGAATTCCAGCCAGTCTGCATAGCCGTCCGGCGTTTCATTTTTGCCCAGAGAGAACGCATGACTGGCGGTTCGGATTCCAATCACCGGGTTTCCGGCCGCGACAAAGTCCCGGAGAACCTGCATGTCTTCGGGTGGCAGCACACGACGGCGAACGCTGATCAAAACGGCGTCTGCATTCTTAATGGCCACAATACCGGGGATGCTGTTTCGCTCGCGATCACTGCAGAAAACGGTTGTGACTCGGAAGCTCTTTCCCAGGCGTTTCAGAGCAAATTCTGGCAACGTGGAATTCGTTTCGTACTCGCGTTCGGCCATCACGATGACCAGATGAGGCCGACGATCTTCCGCAAACCGAAACGGCACTCCACCGATGATCTGATCG
>CALGTK010000309.1 GCA_937904325.1 uncultured Planctomyces sp. | reverse complement strand
TGGCCCGACTCGAATCCTGGCAATCCTTCCGAAGAATCCGGCCGCGAACTAGCTAAGTCCGTTCTCTCGAAAGCGGGCCGATAACGTAAGGCCCCGTCGGCGCGTAAAAAATGGCCGAGTGAAATCACTCGGCCATGTCAATTTATTTAGCTACACCGTCATCAGAATCAGCTGGCGGCAGCCTCTTCAACTGACTTAACGTTGATACGTCGGCCTTTTCGATCAAAATAAACCGTGCCCTCGACCAGCGACCAGAGCGTGTAGTCACGGCCCATTCCGACATTCTTGCCTGGATGCCATTTGGTACCGCACTGACGAATCAGAATGTTGCCGGGGATGACAGATTCACCACCGAACTTCTTCACACCGCGACGTTGGGCGTTCGAATCGCGACCGTTACGGCTGGACCCTTGCCCCTTCTTATGAGCCATTGCTGAACTTCCTGAATCTCAAACTTCTGAATTTAGTGGGAGTTACGACCAGAATTCGATCTCTGATCGTCTATCGTCGAAATGCGAGTTCTCAATTGTAACAATCCTCGTCCCCCATGCAAATTCAGCAACCAACGAGTCTAATTTAACTCTAAAGACATCCTGACAAACGGGTTGCAACTTGCAGCAGTCAATCGACCACGATTATCGAGAAAGCACAAGCCATGAAGGCTCTTCACCTGTCAGGCACCCGCTTCGACATTGCCACCGAGTATCCCAGACCCGAGCCACTACCCGGCGAGGTACTCGTTCGGGTCGTCCGAGCGGGAGTCTGCGAAACTGATCTGCAGCTCATTCAGGGGTACATGGGGTTCGAAGGGGTGCTCGGCCACGAATTTGTAGGCTTCGCGGAATCAGGTCGCTTTGCCGACCAGCGGGTCGTGGCAGAGATCAATTGCAGCTGCTGGAAATGCGACACCTGCCGATCCGGCCTTCCGACACACTGCCCGGATCGAACCGTCCTGGGAATTCTCGGGCACGACGGTGCCTTCGCCGAATACATCGCCGTTCCCGAGCAGAACCTGCACACCGTTCCAGAATCGCTTTCGACGGATGAAGCCGTGTTTGTCGAACCACTCGCCGCCGCTTATCAGATCCTGAAGCAAGGTCTAGCTGAAAGGGGCCAGTCAGTGGTTGTCCTCGGCGATGGCCGGCTCGGAAACCTGTGTGCTCAGGTGTTGGCTGACTTTGGATGCAATGTTCTGGTGGTTGGAAAGCATGATCGAAAACTAAACGTTCTGCGCGAGATCAACAGCGAGATTAAGACAACCCTGCTTGAAGACGCGACACCGAGCCGAGACGCTGATGTTGTCGTTGACTGTACCGGTTCGTCAACTGGCCTGCCGACAGCTCTTCAGCACGTCAAACCGTGGGGAACGGTCGTTCTGAAAACGACAGTGGCAGGTGAGCAAACATTGGCACTGGCCCCAATCGTCATCGACGAAGTCCGTGTGGTCGGATCGCGATGCGGACCGTTTGGAGACGCGCTCGACGGACTTCAATCAGGACGGATCAAAGTCAAACCGCTGATTACGGAACGGTTCGGACTCGACCAGGCGGTCGAAGCTCTCAAACTAACGTCAAACCAACCTGTCCTGAAAGTCCTGCTGGACGTTTCCGCAGAATAAGAACGTCACGAAATACTGCTCACTGGCAAGTGCCACAATCCGCCTCGGCTTAGCGCGCCTGAGCAAAAGAAAAACGCCCGCTCTAAAACTTCAAAGCGGACGTTGATCGATTTTGAAGCCGCGGCCATCTTCGCCGCAAACGTGAGTTACTTGACTTCCCAGGTATCACCGCGGTTGAACAGTTTTTCGAGATCGCCTTCGCCCTTTTCAGCAATGGCATCTTCGACCTGCTGGTTCACCTCTTCATCGTAAGTTGGCTTTTCGATCGCCCGGAAGACACCCATCGGTTCTGGAAACTCTGGGTACCGCATGCGAGCGAGCATGAATGCCAGGCTTGGTTCTGCAACCTTTTCGTCGTGGAAGAGTAGATCGTCTTCCTGAACCGAACCGTCGAGATCAACTATTTCCGGGCGGCTGCCTTCATTGACTCGAATGCCCTTGCTGCCATTGGCAAAGATGAGCGGCTTGCCGTGTTCGAGATAAACAATGTTGTCCTGCTTGACCTTCTTATCCGTGGCGAAGCTGAAAGCTCCCGAGTTGAACACATTACAATCCTGGTAAACTTCAACAAAAGCCGTCCCCTTGTGATGAGCGGCTCGTTCAAGGACGGAAGTCAAATGCCGAATATCGACATCGACAGATCGAGCGACAAAGGTCGCTTCGCTACCGAGCGCCACTGACAACGGATTGAGCGGATGATCAACCGATCCCATCGGCGTACTTTTGGTACGTTTTCCGGTTGGGCTTGTCGGTGAGTATTGCCCCTTGGTCAGACCGTAAATCTGATTGTTGAAAAGGATGATCTTCAAGTCGACGTTTCGCCGAATGGCATGCATCAGGTGATTGCCACCGATGGAAAGAGCATCGCCGTCGCCAGTGATGACCCACACCTGTTGCCCCGGTTGAGCCAGCTTGATCCCCGTTGCGATTGCTGGCGCACGACCGTGGATACTGTGGAACCCGTACGTATCCATGTAGTAAGGAAAGCGGCTGGAACAACCGATTCCTGACACGAAGACGAATTTCTCTTTGGGAATTCCCAGCGTTGGAAGAACTTTCTTCATCTGGGCGAGAATCGAGTAATCGCCGCAACGAGGACACCAGCGAATTTCCTGGTCGCTGGCGAAATCTTTCGGAGAGAGAACTGGCAGGTCTGTGCTCATGGCCGATTGCTTTAAGAATGGTGTATTAGAAAAGTGGTTTCAGTGCTGGTGGAGACGATTTAGAATCAAAGACGATCTAGAGCATTTTTTCGATGGCTTCGACGACTTCAGAAATCAGAAATGGCTTGCCTTTAATCTTGTTAAGCCCCTTGGCGTCGACGAGGTAGCGATCCCGAAGCAGCATTCGAAGCTGTCCCATGTTCAGTTCGGGAACGAGTACGTGCTTGAAACGACTGATTATATCTCCGAGGTTCTTTGGAAACGGATTCAAAAACCGCAAGTGGGCATGCGATACTGACTTACCCGCTGACTGAAGTTCTCGAGCAGCCGTCCGAACAGCTCCGTAAGTGCCGCCCCAGGAAATCACAAGGACGTCACCGGAATCGGGTCCGTCAACTTTCTGATCAGGTATGAAGTTTTCGATCCCGGCGACTTTTCGTGCTCGCAACTTGACCATGTACTCATGGTTTTCCGGGTCGTAGCTGACGTGTCCGGTTACGTCTGCTTTCTCGATGCCACCAACGCGGTGTTCCAACCCTGGCGTGCCTGGAACGGCCCATGGACGAGCGAGTTTCTCATCCCGCTTGTATGGCAGATATTCGCCGTCGCCGTTTGGTTCCGTCTGATGCTTGACCTCGATTGGCTTCAATTCTTCCTGAGTCGGAATTCGCCAGGGTTCGGCACCATTCGCGATGTAGCCGTCTGTCAGGAACACGACAGGAACCATGAAGTTCACAGCAATATTCATCGCATCCTGAACAGCGTGGAAGCAATCACCAGGACTTTGAGCCGCGACAATTGGCAGCGGTGATTCGCCGTTTCGACCGAACATCGAAAGCAGCAGGTCAGCCTGTTCTGTCTTGGTTGGCAGCCCTGTACTCGGACCACCGCGTTGAACGTTGACGATGATCATCGGCAATTCGGTAATCATACCAAGGCCCATTGCTTCGCCTTTAAGGCAAATACCTGGACCAGAACTTGCGGTCACCGCAAGCTGCCCCGCGTAGGCAGCACCGACAGCCGCCGACATTGCGGCGATTTCGTCTTCAGCCTGGAAGGTCTTAACGTTGAAGTTTTTGTGAGCTGACAGTTCGTGAAGAATGTCACTCGCTGGCGTGATCGGGTACCCGGCATAGAACAATCCACGATCAGCCAGCTTGGCAGCGGTAATCAGCCCAAGAGCCGTCGCTTCGTTACCGGTAAGCTTGCGATACTTACCCGGCGGAAGCTGAGCAGGCTCGACGTGGTAATGGACGGTGAAGGATTCGGTCGAGAACCCGAAATTGTAGCCAGCACGAAGTGCTCGCAGGTTCGCTTCCTGAATTTCTGGTTTATTGGCGAACTTAGCCTTCACCCATTCTTCGGTCGGAGTCGCGTCGCGCTCGTACAGCCAGTAGATCAGACCGAGTGCGAAGAAGTTCTTGCAACGGTCCGCCTCTCGAACAGTTAAGCCAAGTCCTTCAACAGCATCTCGCGTGAGGCGAGTCATCGGCACCTTATGCACACGATAAGGCTGAAGCATGTCCTCATCGTCGAGCGGATTCGACTCGTAGGTCGCTTTCGCGATGTTGCTCTTATCGAACGCGTCTTCGTTGACAATGAGCGTCCCGCCACGCTTCAGATCGGCAACATTTGTCTTCAACGCAGCAGGATTCATCGAAACCAGCGTGTCGACAGCATCCCCCGGCGTGAAAATATCGTGATTCGAGAAACACAACTGATAGCCGGAAACGCCAGCCAGGGTTCCGGCCGGGGCACGAATTTCAGCGGGGAAGTCGGGCAATGTACTGACATCATTGCCGTAGACGGCAGAGACGTTTGTCATCTGCGTCCCGACAAGCTGCATGCCGTCACCACTATCACCGCAGAATCGAACGACGACGGTTTCGACGGTTTCTTTTTTCTTACCTTCGCCCTGCTTTTCCGCTTCCGGTACATCGACTGTCGATGACATTACTTAAACACTCCTCAGAGGATGATCGCCGCTGGTGTAGTTTTAAAGGCACAACGTCGCAAAGCGGCCAGCAGTATTTCAAAAGAAGTCTGCGGTTTTCTAGGCTGCCTGGTGACGGCGTTCAGCCGTGCGACAGATAGGTGGGAAATTCAAGGGGCGATAAATGGCGGGCACATTTCGAACCAGTAGGTCGGGCCGAAAAACTTCAATTCCGACGGCGAGTTATGGACTACCGACAGAAATGGGGACTTCGACGGGAATCACAGGCATGTTGTAGACATAAGACCGGGATTGATTACCCAGCCTCAAGTAACTTCATCCAGTGAACAGCGCGAGTCCTATGTCAGGTATTGTGGGCATGTCAAGGCAATCTGAAAAGCCTGCGGTGGCAAAACTTCTCCGCATTTCCCACACCGATCTAAATTGCATGATTCATCTCTAAACTTCGCATCCCAACGAACTCATCCATACGCCGAAATCCCAGCAGAATTCCAACCAATCTCGCTAATGACACACCTCCGGTGTCATCTTGCCGCATTTTCGACAATCTGAGATAAACCCCGCTCCTCAATTCTGCAGATCAACACGAACATCGATTCGACCATCGGCTGGCTGTGGGTAATCATTGCTTACGAACAGCCAACTGGTCGAATTTCTCACCGTTCAAGCGTCATTTCTCGCAACCGTTCAAAAATTCCCTCAAAACCACGCGTCGGGAAAGGACTCCCTCTTTCGTGGTCGAGCCTCCGTCACGCCGACTTCAACAGATTCTGCTGGGTTTGCAGTTGTGCTCACCCCGCGATCTTCGCCGCTGCGCGTCCCGAGTGAAGGCACTTTCCGCTGACCTGCCAGCATTTGACTCAGTCTGGCTGGACGCACTTGTCCAACGACGCCTGCTGACATCCTGGCAGGCTCAGGCAATCGAAGCCGATCAGCCCGAATTACTGCGTATCGGCCCGTGCATTGTCGAAGACCGAATTGGGAAAAGTCACCGATCGGCGACCTACCTCGCTCGCCTGCCCGATCAACAAGGGCAATGCGTAATCAAAAGAGTCATCGTTCCCTCCGAACTTCGCAAATCCATCAACGACCGACTCAATCAACTGACAGAAAAATCACCGGGACTGACGCAGCCCGGCGTCATTGTCCCGCATAGCGTGTCCGAAGTTCCGGACGCTCCGATTCCAGAGTTGGCTTCTTCCGAAAAATTGAACGAGAGTGCGGCAACGCGAGCGTCGCGGCAGACTGGCACGGTCTCAACGTCAAAAAAACGCGGAACAAAAGCCGGCGTAAGTCGCGCTCGTCACAAAACAAAAGCACTATCGCGAGAACGTTCAGACAAGCTCAACACAGAACTGGCGATTGTCAGCCGATGGGTTGATGGACTGTCGCTTTCGGAAATCCTGCTCCGGCGCGGACGCTTGCCTGCGGCAGACGTCGACGCCATCGCTCGACAGCTTCTGGATTCTCTGGCAGCCTTACACGAAGCGGGTATTGTTCACGGCGAAATCCTGCTCAGCAATATTCGACTCCTGCCGTCTGGACAAGCCGTTCTCGTCGATTCTGGAATTCGGACAGCGATACACCCCGAGTTGAAAATAAGTGCGCATATCTCTCCTGAACAGAATGACGGAATCGCCCCTGAACTCATCGGCACGGGTGCTGCCGCGACGCCTCGGTCAGATCTATACGCGCTCGGGTTCGCGTTGTGGCAAGTCCTTGCAGGGCGGCCTGCTTTCCCGACGGGAGATCCACTTGCCAGACTGGCTGCTCATCAGACCGAACGGCTCTCCGACATCCGCGAGTTCGCTCCCGACACTCCGGACCAACTGGCCCGGACCATTAATTGGTTAACCGACCCCGTACCCACTCGCCGACCGAGAAACGCGAGAGAACTCCTCGTCGACGGAACTCGCGAACGGACGCCAATCAGCCGACAGGGCATCCGACGACCAGACAACAAAACTTCGAAGCCTGAAGACGAAAAGCAAGCGAAGAATTCGTCAGAAATGGCCCTCTCAACGCAAGCTGTCAGCATCAAACCGGCCGGTCGATCTACCAGACGCCGGCTTGCGAAATTCGCTTCTGGGTTTCAGCAGCCCGTTCGAAGGACGTCGCAGTCTTCACCGACGCACCAAACGGCAAGGTCAATAGCCTGCGCTTGTGCGGCAGTACTCGTCGCAATCGGAGCTCTACTCACCTTTGACGCAACAGCACGCAACCTCGTTCTCGCACGATTGCCGCAAAGGTTCGTCGAAAGCATCGGCAACGACGGATCGGTAACCGACGAATCGCTTGCTGCTCAGCCAGTAACAGAATCACCAACTGGCTCCGACGAGTCCCCAGGAACAACAGCGACGCTGAAACTGGTCAACGGCAACGGCGAAACTCTGGCAACAACGCCACGTCGACGTACCCAACAACGAACAGGCTCTGTCGTACGACAAAAGCCGCAGCCCGTACCACAGGATTTCGGGCTATTGCCACTGCCAGAACCCGATCCGTACGGCCTCGTACTTTTATCAGAACCGGGCAACTATGACGCCACCTCAATATCGTGGCCGGGTAGTCATCTCATCATCCGCGGCGCGACGGACGTTCCAGCGACCATCGTAATCGCGACTCGACCTTTGCGGCTTCGAGCCATAGAAGTCACTCTCGAAAACGTCGAACTTCGTTTGAAGCCGAATCCGGCCTCAACCCTGGCATCAATGTCCCAAATCCACTCACAGAAGCTGACCTGTCGCAAATGCAATTTCCTGACGCCGCTTTCAGCAATGTCGCAAAGCGGAGTGCCGGCGGTCTCGCCGACACTCTCTTCTGGACTGGCGATCCAGTGGGCACCGATCGACGCGTCAGACCCATTCGCTGGTCATCTCGAATTCATCAACTGCCAACTCGCCGGTTCGCATTCGTCAATCATGCTCACTGCTCCCGGTCAAAAAGTTCGCTGCCTCAACACGTTGAAGCTCGGTGGCGGCCCCCTGTTCATCGCAACGGGCCGAGCGTCGAACGGCGACAACACGTTCGAGATCGAACAAACAACACTCCGTGATAGCGGAAGCCTGATCGCAATCGACCTGAGAAACACGGCTCCCTGGAAATCACGTTTGACTATCAAGCCGGTTTCGAGCGTCTTTGAGCTGCGGCATCAATCAGTAAACGAAGCGGAATCGTTGATTACATTCGTGGGCGGACGGCTGCAACTCGCGTGGCACGAACGTGTTACTTTTGAAGGCGAAGATTCTTTTGCGGGTAGCTTTGTGAGATTGGCCTCGTGGCAGGGCAGCAACAGCAGTGAACACCAGGCTCTCGACGCAGCCGACGTTTCCGTTTCAGGACTGATGCAGACTGAATTCACATTTCAAGGCCCACCAGGTAAAGAACGAGCGAATTCAATTCTGACCGACACCCAGACCAACAGGTTGTCATCGCAGCTTCCCGGTATTTCAAACAATTCGGGCCACAGCACACAAATATCTGATGACGAGGTGTTGCTGATTCATCCGGAAATCAGCCCGACTCCTTGATGCCCTTTGCTGTCAGGTGCGCACTCCAGACGAAAAGCGGGCGTCACGAAATGTCTGCGAAACAAACTCAATCGTCTCTCGAACTCGAAGAAGCAAAATCGAAATGTCAGACTCGAACATTCTTCGAAAACATTCATCCCACCCAAACGTGACATGGAAAAAACTTCTGGCCTTCCATCTGGTATTCGCTGGAAGCATGTGTGTGATTGCTCAAAACGCTGCGACCGCCCAATCAAGTTTCATTGGCCCGGCGGGGTCGAGCATCAATAACCCATCCAGCATTCAGCCGGGAGAGCGAATCCTCGTCCTGCGAACCGGCCGTGTTATGAAAGGTCGAATCAAGACAATCTCGACCGGCTGGCTGATTTCGACGGATCGCGGAAACGCCGTAATTCCTTTTGAGCAGGTTCACCTCGACGCGGACGACCTCCATGGAGCTTACCTCCGATTGCGGATTCAAAATGGCCGTCCCACCGTTGCTTCCCACCTGCGGCTCGCTGAATGGTGCCTCAGTCAAAACATCCTCGCCGAAGCCGCACGTGAACTCCGCGACGCGCTGGAGAAAGATCCTGTTAACGAAACAGCACGATTAATGCTGAATCGAATCGACAACGAAATTCACCGACGAACGCCGCAACCCGAGCCTTCCGAGCAACCGACCGATGTCGTTATTCTGAGAAAGCGTGAAACCGAAGTCCCGGACAATGAAGTACAAAGCCTTTCTGGGTTGAGCCCAGATACGGCTCGTGAATTCGTCGCCAGCATTCAGCCACTACTTCTCAACAAGTGCGGCAACGCCCGGTGCCACGGATCGGCAGCGAAAAACGAATTTAAGCTGACGAAATTGCGAAGCGGCTCCGGCAATTCTCGCATCGTCTCGGAACGAAACCTGGCGGCCGTTCTGAAAGATCTGCAGCCGGGACCAAACAACCGAACGCGACTCACGAAAATTGTCCGCGGTACACACGTCGGCAAAACGATTTTCAACGGTCGATACGGAACAGTTCAAATGGCAACTCTTCAAACCTGGATGAAAACTGCCGCCAGGGAACTTAGCTTCGAGTTGCAGTCAGGCGAAACAACCGCGTTCTCAAACAAGTCGCCAGCTTCAAATTCACCGGCGTTCGATGGCAAAAAATCGCTGCGGCCGACTTCGCCAGAATCTAAACCGAGTGAGAAGCACGGTTCGGGCCCGGCCACCCCCCAAAGCCAGTCTGGCCCTGGCAGTGCGGGGGCTTCACCCGCGTCGGGCGAGCCGATCCAACCAGTCGATCCACCAATCTTTGGCAGCAACCAGCGGAAGCCGAAATCGGTCGATTCCCCAACTCCACTAAGCAACGTTCAACGACTGCTTCAGGAAGCGCGGCAGAACGTTCGCAGGAAAGACGCTTTTGATCCAGACGAGTTCAACCGCCGATTCGCCGGTAGCCGGACCAGATGACGACGAACTGCCGCTGCTTCAGGACTGGCAGTCCCGTCCAACGAAGCACAGCACAAATTAAAACCGTACCTGCTGTCGTACGCGCTAACGAATGCCGACTGAAATCTCGTTTTCGACCTCGAGACCAAATCCGCCGTCCTGCACACCACTCGTCGCAAGCTGTTTGTAGTAGTACCGCGAAGTCTTACCACTAAGCTTCGCAACATGACCAGTAATTGACACCGTCAGCTCACGAATCTGCCCGTTCGTGCGGTGGGCAACGCTCTCGATCACTGCTGCCAGCAAATGCTCGTGAGCAACAAGCTCAGTCTCCGCCCGATCAATCCGTACATCCATGCAACTCCTCCTTGATCTGAATCGGCCCGTTCCGAGAACGCTCAGAAGTGGCCTTCCAGTATCGATCACATCATCAACCTCGAACCATCGGCTCCACCAATGACTTCAACGCGACCGCCGGTTCACGGATCGGCGCAACACAATTCGGTACAGGGTGTGAATCTACGGAGCTGTCTCGAAAACGCTCAACGCTGCGGAGGATCGTAATCCCTGCAGCCATCCTTGACTCTGGTTTTCTGGAATCTCCAGACACATCAAAAGACTCCGTTCGACGCATCGGAAGTCCGGGCGATCACCAAAACTCTAACCGTGACATTTCTGGTCGTCAAAACATTTTTCGCCACCAAATCTGCAACAAGCAAAATACACCTGGCCCCAGAGTTCCGAAAGTACTGACTGCGTTCCGTCACTTTTCTCACCTGCGGCTCTTCCCTAGGATGCCCGCCATTGAGGTTTTCCGCTGTAAAAACACACGGATCAGGGCACGCGGCGTGACCTTTGAAGCCGGATTTCAGACACCCCGGATACGGGATCCCCCAGCATGACTGAGCAGAAAGCCACTAACGTAACGTGGCACGAGCATCTTGTTACGAGCGAAGATCGCTGCAAACTCGCCGGTCATAAAGGAGCCGTTCTGTGGTTCACCGGCCTGAGCGCCTGCGGAAAAAGCACTGTGGCCAACGAAGTCGACTACAAACTAAACGGTCAAGGCAAACGAACTTACGTCCTGGATGGCGACAACGTTCGCATGGGCCTGAACAAAAACCTCAGTTTCTCTTCCGGCGACCGAACGGAAAACATCCGCAGAATCGGTGAAGTCGCAAAGTTGTTCACGGACGCTGGCGTGATCACAACGGCTGCGTTCATCTCACCATACCAAGCTGACCGTGACGCTGTTCGAGAACTGCTGCCAGCGGGCCAGTTCATCGAAATCTACGTCAACGCATCGCTGGAAACCTGCGAAGCCCGCGATCCGAAAGGCCTCTACAAGAAGGCTCGTGCCGGAGAAATCAAAGGCTTCACTGGAATCGTCGATCCATACGAAGCCCCAGAGAACGCTGAACTGGTCCTTGACGCCGACAACAAAGGCATCGAAGAACTCGCCAACGAAGTCATCGCTTATCTAAAAAGTAACGGCATCGTCTAGCAATACACGTCGTCAATCATCAAACAGGCCGGTCGAGCGATAATGCTCAACCGACCTGTGTTTGTGTACCAACCCCGGCAACAGTCGAATCTGCATCTGGATGGCCTGACGACGGAATTCACGAGACAGTGTGGGAAGGAAAACCACGTCCGTGCATATCCGTGAATCTCCTGGTCCCTCAAATTCGAAGCTGCTCCTCCGCCCACGGTGCCAGCTTCTCGCGAAATATCTTCACGTTGTGGCGGATGTCGACCGGCAGTGACCGATGAAACAATACTGTTTCAATCGACTCGGTCAGTGACGACTCGCGACCGAGCTGCAGAAGTTCCTCCCCAAACTTCTTCTGGTCTGATTCGGATTCTGAAAACTTCCCCGCTTCGGGTTCGACGATGATCACTGGCTTCTGATCTGGCTTGGCACCAACGCCAACCAGGGCCGATCGGAAAACTCGCTTGTGCTCGTTAAAGATCGCTTCGCACGGAATTGTAAACATTCTCCCCGCGGCCGCTTCCACTATGTGTGCCTTCCTCCCGCAGAACCAGAGCCGATCGTCTTCGCCAAACCAGCCGACGTCTCCCATTCGATGCCAGAATCTGCCGTCGTCGCCGGCAATCTTGGCAAGTGTCGTCGCGTCCGGGCTGCGAAAATACTCCCGCGTTGTGGACGGAGCCTGAACAAGAATCTCGCCGATCTCACCACGCGGCAATTCGCGAGTGTCACCGATTTGCTCGATTGGCCCATCCGTGATCTCGATAATTCGAACGCTCACTTGCGGAAACAATCGGCCAACGCAAGTTCCCGCTCCACGCCGTGACCGCTTCGCGGTTTCGCTCAGTACTTCTCGCCCGGAAATTGAAGCGACTGGCAACGACTCCGTTGCTCCGTACGGTGTGTGAATATCCGCGTCGTCGTGCTCGAACGATTTCAACATTCGATCCAGAACGTGGACCGGCACCGGAGCGCCGGCAGACAGTACTCGCTTCAACGAACCCAGTTTCTCGCCGGTTGCTTCGCAGTGCCGACCGATTCGATTCCAGATCGCCGGTGAACCGAATGCCTGAGTGACTCCCTGATCGCGGATCGCCTCCAGAATCAACAACGGATCGACCTGTGCTGGCTTTGTCGGGTCCATATCGGGAATGACAGTCGTCACGCCCATCGCCGAGTTGAACAGCGCAAACAGCGGAAATCCCGGCAGGTCAACTTCACCCGGCTGAATGTCATAGTGCTGCTGAAGAAGCTGGACCTGAGCTTCAAACATCCCGTGTTCGTAGGTAACGCCTTTCGGCGGCCCAGTGCTGCCGCTGGTAAAAATGATGGCTGCAGGGTCCGTTGCCTTTGTGCCTGCAGACTGAAACTCGTCTCTCGACGTATTCACCAGCTCTTCATACGTCATGCCGCCCCAGAACCAACGTCGCCCGCCGACGGTGACGTTGAGTCTGGAATTGGGAAACTTCCGACGATTTAATGTCCGAACAGCCTGGACAATCGGAATCGCGACAAAGCCGTCTGGTTCGACCGTTTCGAGACAGTCGAAAATATTCGATCGTCCCATACCCGGGTCGATCAGAACGGCGACCGCTCCCGTCTTAAACAAAGCAAACGTGAGCGCGATAAACTCCAGGCTGGGACGCACCATCAACACCAGACGATGCCCCGGCTGCACACCAAAGTCGACCAGCCCTGTAGCCAGCCGGTCACTCTCGTCGTCAAGCTGTGTAAACGTAAGATGCGAGTATGTCACTCTGCCAAGTGAATCACGGCCAACCGGAAACACTACAGCTTTCTGATGCGGATAAAGTCTCGCGGACTCTCGCAGCCGCTCGGCGATGTTGACCTGATCGGACATGTGGGGACCGAGTTAGTTCAGATCGGCTCGGACAAAGATCTCGCCCTTGCCCAATTCAAGGAAGTCGCCGTTGTAGCGATGAAACCGGGCGTCCAATGCGCCGTCCGGTAATGAAAAACCCAACGACTTCAAATGCTGAAGATACAGCCGCATGAATGTCGGCCTGCAAACGCCAGTCGCGCGAAATGTTGGAATCATTTCCGGGGCAGACTCGCCATCAAAAAAGACAATCGTTCCACGACGCATGCTTGGCCCCGGTCGAATGCCAGCCTGACCAAACAACAGGATTGTCCCGGCGATCATTGACACGCCCGGAGCATCACCAGACCGACCGCCGACAGCAATCATGCCTCGACGCATGGCATGGCCGATTTCGTTTCCAGCATCGCCATCAATGATGATCTCGCCGCCCGTCATTCCACGGTGACCACCACGATAAACAGAACCAACAAGCTGACCAGCATTCCCGAGAACGTGAATCCGGCCGCCACGCATTTCTGCTCCGACCCAATCGCCCGAATTGCCGCTCACAACGATCTCGCCACCGGTCATCTCGGCACCAAGGTGCATGCCCGAATTGCCTTCGACACGAATCTTTCCGCTCGTGAGATTCGCTCCGATCAACTTCACGTGAGAGCAATCACCTTCCCACACGATTTCCGAATCGTCAGCTGCCGAGCCTTCGACGTCAAAGAAATCGCAAAGCGGCAGCTGCCTGTTGCCGTACTGAACGAGCGTCGCTTTGACTTCATCGACAGACTGGCTCCGCACTTCGTCCATCCGAATAGAGTCTACCTCAACCGGGATGGATGTCTTTTCACGAAGCCGAATCGTCAGAGCCATGAGAGCATACCTTGAGCGACAGCCAAAGTGCCGGGTTCGGAAACGGGATAACGGGATCAGCCTCAAATTCTGAGCGACTCTGGGCCGCCCCTCGTCTTAAACAACTGCCGGCTCACCAGTGAAATACTCAGGAGCTTCGATCCATTTAATGTTGCAGCCAATGCTTGGCTTTTGCTCCACAGGAACGGGCTCACCTGCCAGAACCTGATCACACGCGGCTCGCAGATCGGCACCGGTCACTGGCAGATCATTCCCTGGCCGACTGTCATCGAACTGACCTCGGTAGGCCAGAGTCATGTCAGCGTCAAACAGGAAGAAATCAGGAGTGCAGGCCGCCTTATAGGCCTTTGCAACTTCCTGACTTTCGTCATAAAGATAAGGGAACTGGTAACCGGCATCGGTAGCTTCCTCAACCATCTTTTCCGGGCTGTCGTCCGGATAATTGGCGACGTCATTGGAACTGATCCCGACGACTCCGAGTCCTTTGCCCTGGTATTCGTTG
Organism: uncultured Planctomyces sp.; assembly: GCA_937904325.1. Taxonomy (GTDB): domain Bacteria; phylum Planctomycetota; class Planctomycetia; order Planctomycetales; family Planctomycetaceae; genus JABMPE01. The sequence continues at coordinate 3,867 of CALGTK010000309.1, read as the reverse complement.
CAGAATTCCGCAAGCTCTTTCCGCAAATGTTTAATGAACGGACAGTGGTTGCACATGAAGACAACCAACAGCCCTTTCTTATCCGCGAAGTCGGCCAGCGAAACCACTGAACTGTCAATATTCGACAATGAAAACTCAGGAGCCCTGGTCCCAAGCTGGAGCATCGTTGAAGCAGTCTTAACCATCGATTCGTCCCCTCAATCTTCAGTCTGTAAAGCCAAACCGGTCTATGAATGTCGACACAGCGCTAGCTTCGATCCCCAACAGGAACGTAGTTGCGTTCATTCGCTCCGGTATAGATTTGCCGCGGTCGGTTGATCCGACTGGATGGATCGTTGCGCAGTTCTTTCCAGTGAGCGATCCAGCCGGGCAAGCGGCCAAGAGCAAACATCACGGTGAACATGTCGGTCGGAATTCCCATCGCGCGGTAGATAATACCGCTGTAGAAATCGACGTTCGGATACAGGTTTCGTTCGATGAAGTACTCGTCTTTCAGGGCGACTTCTTCGAGCTGCCTGGCGATTTCAAGCATTGGGTCGTGGACGCCCAGTCGATCCAGAACGCTTTCTGCTGACTTTCTGAGGATCGTCGCGCGAGGATCGAAATTCTTGTAGACGCGATGCCCGAAACCGAACAGGCGGAATGGATCGGACTTATCTTTGGCCTTGTCGACATACTTGCCGATGCCGCCACCGTCCTGCTGAATCATGTCCAGCATCTCAATGACCTTCTGATTCGCTCCACCGTGGAGCGGGCCCCAAAGCGCACAGATTCCAGCCGACATCGATGCGTAAAGATTAGCCTGACTGCTACCGACCATTCGAACGGTTGACGTTGAGCAGTTCTGCTCGTGGTCCGCGTGCAGGATCAGCAGAACGTTTAAAGCATCTTCGAGTACCGGGTCGACTTCATAGGGTTCGGTCGGTACAGAAAACATCATGTGCAGAAAGTTTGCGCAATAGGCCAGTTTATTCTGCGGATGAACAAATGGCTGCCCCATTGATTTCTTATAGGCGTAAGCGGCAACGGTTTTAACTTTTGCCAGCAGGCGAATGATGTCGTGGTCCTGATTTTCTTCAGTGGATTCCGGATAGTAGCTCGACAGCGACGTCACCATCGCCGACAGAATCGCCATCGGATGCGCGGTGTGCCGAAATCCCTCGAAGAACTTCTTCATGTCTTCGTGGATCATGCTGTGATAAGTCAGATCCTGGCGGAAGGATTCGTACTGAGCAGCGGTCGGCAGTTCACCATTGATCAGAAGATAGGCTACTTCCGGAAACTTTGCGTGTTCAGCAAGCTGCTCAATCGGATATCCACGATAACGCAGAATGCCTTTTTCACCATCAATGAAGCAAATTTCACTCTTGCACGAGCCGGTGTTTGCGTACCCGGAATCCAGCGTGATGGCCCCTGAAGTCCCGCGAAACTTCGAGATGTCGATCCCAACTTCGTCTTCCGTCCCGACGACAACTGGCAACTCGTATTCCTGTCCGTCGAGTACAACTTTGGCCGTCTTATCCATCTTGTACGCATCCTTCTGAGGTGTATCGGACAACCGAAACAATCTTGGACATCCGGATAGAAGTCCCGAGGTCACTTAAAATGGCTCTCACTCGACTGCGGCAGTGCAAGACACTACCGCGTCAATACTGCCAGAGCATCGGTCCATCAAGAAATCCAGGTACTGATTCCTGGCCGCGTCGCATCTGGCTGCCGCCGTTCGACATTGTGGGTAACCGGTTTCCGTTTAGCAACCAGTGCAATTCTGTCTGAATCGGCGATGCTAAGCGGACACATATCCATGCTGACAGACAAGTCAGAGAGCCTCTTCACCCGTGCCGCAACTATCCGTGCCGCAACTATCCGTGCCACAACTATCCGGCTCCAAGGACCGACGACATCGCATCGCAGAGAGGTCCGACATTGCCGGGATTGATCCCCGCAACGTTGATCCGCCCGTCACGTACAATGTAAATCGAAAACTTCTGACGAAGTGTGTCAACCTGATCGGCTGTCAGCCCGGAATAGGAAAACATGCCGCGTTGACGCTCAATGAATGAAAAATCCCGGTCTGGCAGTCGTTCGGCCATTGTCTGAGTAAACAGCTTCCGCATCCCATTAATACGTTCCCGCATTTCGGACAGTTCGCCGTCCCACTGCTGACGCAGGACTTGGTCAACAAGGATTTCGCGAACAATCGACGCTCCGTGCGACGGAGGATTTGAGTAATTCGTTCGAATCGTCGCCTTAACCTGGCTGGCCACAGTCTTTGCCGATGCGGCGTCTGCCGTGACAACGGTCAAAGCTCCAACCCGCTCACGATAGAGCCCGAAATTCTTGGAGTAAGAGGACGCGACCAGCAATTCAGCTCCCGGTCGAGCAAACTCGATCAGCGCAGAACGGTCGGAATCGATTCCGTCGCCAAATCCGAGGTACGCAAAATCGAGAAATGGCAACAACCCGCGGGCATAAACGGCATCGGCAATCTGCCCCCATTGCTCAGCTGACGGATCAGCGCCAGTCGGGTTATGGCAGCAAGCGTGCAAACATATCACGTCGCCCACTGGCGCAGCCTTGATCGCGTCCAGCATGCCTTCGATGTTGACGCCGTGCGAATCGGCGGCGAAATATGGATAATGCTCAACGTTGACTCCCGCTGCCGTAAACACCTTTGGGTGATTCGGCCACGTCGGAGTGCTGCACCAGATCGACGCTGTCGGGAAGTTCTGATGAATAAAGTCTGCAGCGACTCGCAATGCGCCCGTTCCACCTGGCGTCTGAAACGTGGCCGCACGACCCGATGAGACGACCTCGTGACCGTTTCCGAAGTACAAATCCTGAGTGAGGTCGCAGAATTCGCCCAGGCCTCCGATCGGCAGATAACCTTTGCTGGATTCACCTTCCAGCAATTTCGCTTCCGCCACTTTGACGGACTTCAGAACCGGTGTCCCCCCTGTCTCGTCCTTGTAGACGCCGACCGTCAGATTGACCTTGTCAGGATTCGCGTCGTTTCTGAACGCGTCCATAAGACCAAGAATCGCGTCCGCACGTGCCGCCTGAATCGCATCAAACATTGGAATTCCGTATGAGAAAGCAGATTGTGAATGAAAAATATTGAGCTATCCGCAGCGCGTCGCTCGATGCGGTACAGCGTTAAAATCCGGGTCCTTCTGTCGCTCAATTCGCGAGTGTAATGAGCAACCCACCGCGATTGTTCAGGCAAGACACGACGTCGTCAAGCAAAGGGAATCCGACATGCAACGTGTGAGAATTCGCCCGCTCGATGGCCGTTTCAATTCAAGTTATGTCGACGCCCGGACGACCGTGTAGAACAACTTACGACTTTTCCAGGATCGACAAACCGTTGCTGCGCCATATTTTGCAGTTGACCCACTTTCCCAGGACGAATAACAATCCCGTCTTCCAGGCAGACGTAACGTATATATCAAGATAACCTGACAGTCGTATCGACGAATTAAACGCGGCCAACATGGCCGAAATATGCAGCTGAAATCGCCGAACGAGCTCTAATGTTCGTGCTTTGCGGCGAAAAGAAACTAATGGTTGTTTCGCTCCAACCCGGGTACCCAGGCGAAGCAACTGATCGTTCAATCAAAGAGGTGCCCAGGACGATCTCAAAGGAGCCAACGGAATGGCGACCAAGTCTACTGCACGGAAAGCGACAACCAAGGCAAAGAGTTCTGCGAAGCCAGCGGCTAAGAAGCCTGCTGCCAGCAAGTCGACCAAAGCGAAAGCTGGAGCAGCAAAGGCCACCAAAGCAAAAGCGACACGCGCTGCAAAGAGCACCGCCAAGGCTACGGTCAGCAAGTCGACCAAAGCAAAGGCTGGAGCTGCTAAGGCAAC
>CALGTK010000308.1 GCA_937904325.1 uncultured Planctomyces sp. | reverse complement strand
TGATTAATCCGGGCGGGATGGCAAGTGGCCGTAACATCCACCAGCCCGCACAAAGAATAGCCTCGACCGCCAGGCAAATGCTGACACCGCGCCAGTTGACATTCCACGGCGAGGGCTGGCGGGCAGCAAATTGCTCGGGATCTTCCACTTCCACTTCCAGAGCAAGTCGCGCGACGAACCGCCTTGCTTCTTCAAATCCGGCAGTGGGGACGTTCGTACGATACAACTTGATGGCTCCGATCATATCACCGTTAAGAACGAGCTCACGCATTGCCGCAAGTTGTTCGGGGTCGATCTGGGGGCTGTGGCTTCCGTAGATGGCCTGGCGATAGTCCTGCACAATCTGAACCAGCAGCCACAGGGAAAGAAACGACAGCATGAAGATGACAAAGGCGTGGAACAAGGGTGCCGGAAGGCCTTCCCAGACGTGTGCCTCAATGATCCGTGCGGTAGCAAACAATACGCCTGCCAGAACTGACAGGCCCACTGCCGCGCAGAGAAAACGGACGGGTATGCTGACCGGCCGGGGTTCTTTCAACTGCTTCGCCTGTTCAAACCACTGCTGCCAGTGTGTCATCCGCAGTGACTTCACGCGGTACACCAGGTACGCGCCAAACACAGCCAGGCAGCCATACATCTGCAAACCCATCAACGTGTTTTCCAGCGAGTTGGTCCGTTGGCCAGCCTGTCGCACATATTCCGGATGAGCCTGCTGATACTGCAGCAGGCGGTTCTGCTGGAACTGCAGATAGACGACGCAGACGAGAGCCAGCACGGTCAGCGCCGCTGTTACGGTGATGGTCCATGGGCGCTGCCGGAGCCATGTCTCAACCTTTCGGAATGGACTGACCGGCCGTGCCTGAATGGGCTCGTGATCCAGAAAACGTCCGAGATCAGCGGCAAGTTCGTGTGCAGACTGGAAACGGGCATGAGGTGACTTTTCCAGACACTTCAGGCAGATCGTTTCGAGGTCCGGCGGCACATGGTCGTTGATCGTGTGGGGGGCTGCGGGCAGCTTGTCTGTGACCTGCCGCAGCGTCTCGACAACCGATGCTGCACAAAAGGGAGGGCGGCCGGTCAGCAGTTCGTAAAGGACTGCACCCAGCGAATAGACGTCGCTGCGGGGGCCGATGTCCGCCTGTCCGAGAGCCTGTTCGGGTGACATGTAGCTGGGGGTGCCCAGAATCATGCCCGTTGCAGTCAGGCCACTGGCGTCCTCCACCTGTTTGGCCAGTCCGAAGTCGGTAATCTGTGGCTGATCACTGCCATCGATAAGCAGATTCTGTGGCTTCAGATCGCGGTGCAGCGTTCCACACTGATGAGCATAGTGAACGGCTTCGGCAACCATCTTCATATACTGCGCTGCTTTTCGATTCGGGACCGGGCCTTCTTTGATAATATCGGCAAGGTTTTGACCGTCGATATAATCCATGGAGAAGTACGATCGTCCCTCATGCTGGCCGACCTCGTGTATGGCAACAATGTTGGGGTGCTTCAGGTTGGCCGCCGCCTGAGCTTCGATGTGAAATCGTTCGATGTCGATTGGGCTGGCATGTTCTCCGGAGAGGATCATCTTCAAAGCGACAATCCGGTTAAGACTTGTCTGCCGTGCTCTGTAAACGACACCCATGCCACCCCGGGCGATTTCTTCAAGCAGTTCGTAGTCGCCGAAATACCGGACCGTCGTGACCTTCGGCAATGAACCGGAAGAGGACATCTGCTCGGACACTTCGATCGATGTGTCTTCGGCAGCGTATAATCCGACGGCCAGCAGGCATTTCGGGCAGACACCCGCGGGAGCATCTGCCGGGAGAGTCTGACCACATTCAGGGCAGTTTTCTGTCGCCGTCATGATAAATCACCTTGTGAGGCTGATTGATGCGATCCGCTTGTTAGATCGCTTCTCTCTCTGTATCTGACGGAAATAAATGTGAGCGCAACGGGCTTTTTCTAAATTTCTCTGCAACCAACCGGTTTCCAGAAGAACTGTACTTCTGATCAAAACCTGGCTCTATCCCGCAAGTTGACCGGCCAGCCTGTCCTGTTCAGGTAAACGTGGCGAACAGGCGGCCAACCTCGTCGTCTACGTCGGAAACGTGCTCAACCGTTTCGGCGATTTCCTGCCGCAGCAGTTCACGATAGCGTTTTCGCATGCGGTGGACGGCCATTCTGGCGGCAGCTTCCGTGGTACCTAGTAAACTGGCTGCCTGCGCGTAATTTGCGTTATCTGAACATCCAGCAAGTAACCCCTTAAGGTGGTCAAAACTGTCATTCCTGCCGGACCCATGCATTTCCACTTCCAGTTGCTGCATGACACGGTTGAGCAGGTCAATGGCCCACTGACGTTCATAAAGCTGTTCGGCAGTCAGTGTTTCAGCCGGTCCGGCCACGTAACGGGATTCACCTGATGCGAAATCGAGTGACAGTGGCAGCTTACCTCCGCCTCGCTTCTGTGCTCTGGCATGATCCCGTTCTTTGGACAGAAAATGTCTGCACGCGGTCAGAAGAAACGCCCGAAACCGCCCCCGTTCAGGATCCGCAGTGGCTGCAAAGTCCCGTTCAAGGAATCGCGTAAAAAACGCCTGCGTCAGGTCCTGGGCTTCATCCACGCTGTCGACCCGTCTGCGCACATAAGCGTACAGCGGGTACCAGTATGTCTCGCACAGTCGAGCCAGGGCTTCCTGCGAGTCGGGACGCCGATGGTCGCCGGCGGCAAGGACGACGGTCCAGCGTGTTGTGGCAAAGTGTTGTTTTCCATGGGAATGCTGATTAGCTGCCATCAGCACATTGTATCAGGCTTTCCATATTCCTGTTGCAGACCGAGCAACTTTTTGCTCCATGAATTGTTGCAGCACGATAGTCCACGGCGAAAAGCGATCTTCTTTCGAAATTTCTCCGGAGACTTTTCGACCGTCAACCGTCGATCGTGAGATGGACGCAGGATTACAAAGCGAGTTTCATTACGCGGATTAGGTTTTTGACACGCGAGAGCAGACGTTCGCGCCAATGATGTTCTGGCCTGAGTTTAAGGGCGACTTTACAAGCAAGCCGCGCACGTTCGCCCAATCATGGGAACGATTTCGCAACCCGCCCAAAGGACAGTCGTATCGTTCAAAGTCAATCCGCAAGATGCGTCTGACTCGTAAGGACAAACGGTAGAGCATCCGTGGTGGAACCGACGTGCGGCGTCGACAAATAGAGCTTCCCAATCCAATACTGAGAAAACTGGCATGCAGGAATCGTGCTCTTTCAAAGCAATCTGGCGAAGCTTTTCCGAATTCCTGGATTCCACGGGTAACCTCGTCGCCCTTTGCCTCGGACTTCCCCGGCATGACTTCCCATGCCAAATCTTGAACTGCCCCTCTGTTAGGATTCGAGACTATGACTCTGCTGTTCCGGAACCTTTTGACATTCTCGGTAGTCGTCACTTGCTTGAATAACACGCGAATTGTGGACGCTGAGGAGAGTGCCGAGGTGGTATTGCTCGGTGGAAAGGTTCTCACGATGGATTCGCAGAATCGGATCGTCTCCGCGGTGGCGATCCGAGATGGCCGAATCATGGACACCGGTACGGATGAAAAAATCAGCCGCCTTCAGTCTCCCAGGACGAAGATCGTTCAACTTGGCGGCGCGACAGTCATTCCCGGGATCATTGCGGCACATTGTCATGCGGTTGGCGTCGCGCGAAGCGAACTAGATCAGCCACATGTCGAACTGCTGACGATTGCTCAAATTCAGCAGTGGATTCGCGAACGTGCGCAGACCCTGCCGGCTGGAACGTGGATCCGTGTGCCCCGTGCAGACATCACGCGTCTGAAGGAACGACGCCACCCGACGTCAAACGAGCTGGACCGTGCCTGTTCTACGCATCCAGTAATTTTCACCGCGGCCCGAAAATCAGCACTCAATTCTGTGGGCCTTAAATCAATCGGGATCAAGGATGGTTCCGATTCGATTCCGGGCGGTGAAGTGGTTCGAACTTCAGACGGTCGCGTCCTGATCTCCGGCGGCAACGCACATTTGAGAAGCATCATCCCTCGGCCTAAGCACTCGCCAGAAGAAGTCGAAGCATCTTTACGCAGCGTACATCGTCATTACAACGCCATCGGTATTACGAGCATCTTTGAACGCGCCGGCGGTGTCGACGACTTTCTTCGATATCGAAAATTGCACTCGGATGGAAACCTGACTGTCCGTATGACACAAACGTTTCGGTCAGGATTCCGATCCGCTCAGGATGTCGTGGCGTACACGGAACTACTTGGAATGAAGACGGGAGACGGCGACGACTGGGTGCGTGTCGGACCGCTGAAAATCACAGTTGACGGTGGCATCCACTGGGGCAACACCTACCTGCGCGAGCCCTACGGCAAAAAGCGAACTGAATTCTACGTGCACAAGGATCCGTCCTATCGAGGAGATCTGAATTACACGGTGCCGAAGATGTCGGAGTTGTTTCTCGCAGGACACCGTCTGGGCTGGCAATGGTGCTGCCACGTTACAGGGGACGCTGGAGTTGATGCTGTACTGGATGCGCTTCAAGCCGTACACCGCGAGCACCCTGACATTGCATCGCGACGTTTCAGCCTGACTCACGCCTATTTCCCCGCACCAGATTCGATTTCCCGGGCAAAGAAACTTGGCGTCTGCGTGGATACTCAGGCATCGCTCTACTTCAAGGACTCGGCAGCCATCGCGGAGTTTTATGGGAACGACTGGGCCTCGCGGTTTATCGGGTTGGGCGACTGGATTCGTGGTGGTATTCCCACGGCAATCGCGGGTGATCACATGCTGGGGCTCGATCCGAACATGTCGATGAATGCCTACAACCCGTTTCTAATGCTCCACGTAGCAGTGACACGCCGCAATCGCGAGGGACATGTCTACGGCGTTCACCAGCGAGTCAGTCGCCTCGATGCCCTCCGCTGCCTCACAATGATGCCAGCGTACCTGTCATTCGCAGAAGCGACCAGCGGCTCGCTGGAGAAAGGGAAGCTGGCTGATCTGGCAGTACTGGATCGCGATTACCTGAATTGCACCGAAGACGAGATTGCCACAATTAAGGTGGTCAAGACAATGATTGATGGCCGGTTCGTGTACACGCGCAATGAGTGACAGTGGCATAGGTCGTTTGTGAGATTCGTCATCGTAACCACCAACTTTCTGGCGATGCGCGACGATGTCAACCAGAACACCCACACCGAAGTCGTGCTGCTTCCGCCCAGGAGTCCAAACCTGAATGCGTTTATGGAACTCTGGTTCCAAAGCCTGAAGTCAGAGAGCCTCAACCGCATGATCGTTTTTGGTAAGCGATCACTCGAACGAGCGGTCGCTGAATACGTCGAGTACTACCACCTGGAGCGGCATCATCAGTGGCTGAACAACGGATTGATCGAACCGGGCGACGAAGATCGGTCAGACTGGTGACGTTGCGTGCCGGAAACGGCTCGGTGGGCTGCTGAAGTACTACCACCGACGAGCAGCCTGAGACGCTGACCGATCCGTGCATGGTCCGCATGTCGGATGAAGATCCCTGAGAGCCTGAGTCGACTGCGTTTTCACACTCTTGAGAGCAGGCGACGGCCACAGTCGAGTGTCATCTCGGCTGAATTCCAAGCTGACTCGGCTGCTCAATTCCTGATCAACACAGAGCATGCCGGGCGGATGTTTTTTTACCCTGCGGGACTGGGCGAGATAGAAAGTGCATCCCCTCCGACTGGCGACCGCTCAAGCCTCGGGCAATGGCCCATGGCGAAAAGTCTGCAAGAGAGCTCAAAATAAACCTTCGCGGATCGCTTTCTCGACCTTTGAGCGAGCTTGCATCAGCGTGTTCACGC
>CALGTK010000307.1 GCA_937904325.1 uncultured Planctomyces sp. | reverse complement strand
GCATCGAGCGCCAATGACAGCAATGCCGAAGCCATTGCCGTTGCAAACCCTTTCTTCTGAGTGGTTTATGAAAGTTCATCGCTAGGTTTGTTCTCGGTGTGCTTGCTTCAGCAACCAGACCGAAAACAATCACACGAGTGTACTTGTGGTTTCAAATTCGTTTGTCTTGTGATGAGCCTTTCTTCGCGCAGATGATAATCAGGTCTTTGAATGAGCTCTCAGGCCCGACGTCACGGGCAGGGCTGCCAAACTGCGAAATCCAAGCCGAGTGACTGAGCGAGGAATCAAACAACGGCGATCTTCTCGCAGTTGTTTGGCGGCAGGAAGTCGAACAGGCAGTCCGAGTGGCCTCCGTTTTCGCGGCCGATCCAGAGCTGGCCGGTAGTTGTGCCGAAGTAAAGGGACGGCGACTTCAGATCGTCGATCGTCATCGCGTCGCGAAGGATCGTAAAGTAGCTAGATGTCGATCCGGCAATCAGGGTTGTATGCGAGGCATTTTTGGCTGTGTCTTGTTCGTTCTGCCTGTCATGAGTCGTCAAGATCAATTCGTCATGTTGTTAGCGGCTGACCGGTATACGTCCAACGGTATGGTTTCGCCATCGTCCGGTTGAAGTAGTCGATGAAGTCCAGCAGACGCTGTCGCAACGCATCAAGTGAGGTGAACTCTCCTCGCTTCAGGACACGCCGCACCACCACGCTGAACCAAATCTCCACCTTCCACCGCTCGCAGGCCACGGCGAAGATCATCGTGAGCTGTTAGGCAGTGAATTCACACGGACGACCGCTGCGTTGCTCATCATAGAGAACCTCTTCGATGGCACGCCTGAGATCGGCGGGCTCTTCCAGACCTTCTACCAGCGTGAGCCGTTCAAACTCCTGCTGCCAGCGTCGCCGCCAACGACCGACGGCATCGTGCCCCAGTCCCACGAGGTCTTCGATCTCCGAATTGAGCCGCCCTTCAAACCCGAGCAAAATAATCTGAGCACGTTGTCGGAGCTGAAACGCGATCGTGACGGACCGACTCATCGCAAGCAGAACGGCACACTGCCGCTCCGTGATGACCACCTTAGCTGCCTTGCCTGGCATGAGAGACATCCCTGTCTCAGTTGGGGAAATACAAGTTTTGGGAAGTCTGCCTCAAAACACCTATCCCAACCGATACCGTTTGGCGGATCGACATCTAGCGCGGATTATTCACGCGTTAGTGTGGATTGCGTTTGGGCCGTTGCGTTTCGAGCCTGGGTGGCCGAATCGGGTGTGGACCCGTGATGAAGGCGGAAGGCCCCTTTCCCCAGGGCAATCGCATGAAGTTCAGACAGATGTGAGCACTTCGAGCAGGTATTGCGAGTTTCGGGCGGCTTGTTTGCGTTTGGCTCGGACGCTTCGTTTTGTACGGCGTTCCTGGTTCAGGATGTTCAGAGCGATCTTGCGGAACAACGTAAAGACTCGTGCCGAGTGGCCGGTCCGCATGCGGGATTCGTCTTCACGGAAGACGACGTCCAGTCGCCAGTGCAGACTGTTTTCGATTGACCAGTGGGCGCGGACGACTCGGCTGAATTCCTGCACGTTGTTCTCAAGGCTCATGATGTAATAACGCACTTCGCGAGTCGTCTTACCATTCTCTGTGCGTTCGCTGATCACCATCCCGATACTGC
>CALGTK010000306.1 GCA_937904325.1 uncultured Planctomyces sp. | reverse complement strand
GGTCAGCGAGATATACGTCGGCTTATCATTTGGAACGTCTACACCGAGAATACGTGGCATTGTCCTATCCCTGCCTCTGCTTGTGCTTCGGATTGGCCGGACAAATCACATACACCTTGCCGCGGCGCCGAACAATCTTACATTGCTCGCATATTCGTTTGATACTAGACCGGACCTTCATTACTCAATCCTACTGAAAATTTAATCAATTATCCGACTCAAGTAGACCGGAATAGTTTCGTGTGATCAGATGGCTGTCAATCTTCTGAACCAAATCCAGTGCGACCGACACAACGATCAATAAACCCGTACCGCCATAGAAACTTGCAATCAACGGATCAATACCCATTGAACTGGCGATCAATGTTGGAATCACAGCAATCAAAGACAGGAAAGCTGCACCTACGTAAGTAACTCGAACCATGACAGATTCGAGGTAGTTCGACGTCCTTGCCCCTGGTCGATAACCAGGAATAAAGCTGCCGTGGTCCTTCAAGTTGGCAGCGATCTCTCGCGGATTAAATGTGATTGCGGTCCAGAAGTAGCAGAAAAAGTAGATCAACCCGATGTAACACATCGAATAGATATAACCTCGTCCACCTCCGAACGCCTGACTCAAAATCGTCACGATTTTGCCAATGCCCTGCGTCGGGTCTGTAACTTGAGCCAGCCAATTGAAAACCATGTATGGAAACATCAACAAACTTGACGCAAAAATGATCGGCATCACGCCCGCTTGATTCAACCGCAGTGGAAGGAACTGACGCTGGCCGCCGACCTGCCGCCGCCCTCGGACATGTTTCGCACTTTGGATTGGAATCCGCCGCTGCCCCTGAGTGATTAAAACCACCCAAACCACGACACCAACGAAGACGGCTCCCAACATCAGGAATCTCTCGATGCCTGTATCTGTACCGATCCGAACGCCGCTCCGCAGTGCTGGCTCAATGAGCAGTGCGCCACCCTGCGGCATCTGAGCTACGATACCAGCCATGATCAGCAGGCTGATTCCATTGCCAAGCCCGTAGGCATCAATTTGTTCGCCGATCCACATGAGAACGACTGTGCCAGTCGTCATCCAAAGAGCACCGACAAGATGCCAGTACCAGTGGTCCCATGCGTCAAGGATTACATTGGTGCCGAGCAAGCCACCACTGGATAATGCCTTAATCCAGAAAAAACTCTGGCCGAGACATATCACAACCGTCGCATAACGAGTGTATTCATTTATCTTCTTCCGACCCGACTCACCTTCCTTCTGCAAGGCCTCAAGCGGAGGATATACCTGACCCAGCAACTGAAAGATAATCGAAGCGGAAATATAAGGCATAATGCCAAGACCGAAAATTGTCGCATTGCCCAGCTTTGAAGCCGAAAACAGCGCGACAATCTGCATCACCTGGCCGAAACCAGAGTCGCCACCTTCTTCCATCGCCTTAATGCTTTCCTGCATCGCCGCTTGATCAACAAACGGGAGCGGGATCCAGAAACCCATCCGGTACACGGCAAGTAGTACGACAGTCAGCAGAAGCTTCCGGCGCAATTCCGGAATCTTGAATAGTAGCAAGAACTTCTCGACCATCAGTCAAGTTCCTATCGAACGTCAAACGCGAACCACAGAACCGCCAGCGGCTGTGATCGCTGACTCGGCGGACGTAGAAAACGCGTTAGCACTCACAATGAGTTTTCGAGTCAACTCGCCTCTGCCAAGAATTTTGACTTCAACCTTACGAGCCAACGAGAACGCCTTCTTGAGATCAGCAAGAGTCACTTCCTGCCCGTCCTCAAAACGCTTCTCCAACTGATCGACATTGATCACGACGATCTCGCTGGCGAATGCTGCATTCGAAAAGCCTCGCTTGGCGATCCGGCGGAACAAAGGCATTTGGCCGCCCTCGTATCCGCGTCGACGTCTATTCCCGGATCGACTACCGGCACCATTCTGACCACGTGATGCAGTCTTACCGTAGCCGCTACCATTACCGCGCCCAACACGTCGCTTACGCTTGTGTCGAATTATATCATGATTAATGTCAGAAAGGCTGACCATGGATTTCTCCCGATGGCAACAAGTCTTGCCATCCATCGAATCGTTTAACTTAAAGTTTCACACCGCGAAGTCGCTGAACGTCTTCCAGCGTCTGTAATTTGTCGAGTCCGTCGAGCGTCGCTTTAACAAGGTTCAGCGGGTTATTTGACCCCTGACTCTTCGTCAGAATGTCACTGATGCCCACCGCATCAAGCACTGATCGGACACAACCACCTGCAATCACACCTGTCCCAGGTCTAGCCGGAATCAATAGAACTTTAGCTGCGCCGTAACGGCCAACAATCTCGTGCGGCACCGTCACACCCGGCTCAATTTCCTTCAGACTAACCGGCTCAAGCTTACGTTCTGCTTGTTTGACAGCTTTTTCAACAGCTTGTGGCACTTCAGGAGCTTTACCGTACCCCCAGCCGACCCGTCCGTTTCTGTCGCCGACGACGACCAAAGCCGAAAAGCTGAATCGACGACCGCCCTTGACCACACAGGCACAACGGCGAATCTGAATCACGTGCTCAGCAGATTCCTGTCGATTTGATACTTCAGCCATCATCGTCTCCGAACTCACAAACAGCTTGCCGCGGCAAAAACTGCGGCACTTATAATTATAGATTCAATCCCGCAGCTCGAGCAGCATCCGCAAGCGCCGCGATTCGCCCATGATATCGATAGGGGCCCCGGTCCAGAGCCGCTTCAGTAATATTCAGACCCGCTGCCAACCCGCCAAGCTTAGTCCCAACTTCAGTGGCAGCAGCGACACTGCCACCATTTGCAGAGCTGATCCCGTCCTGAAGCGTGTTCACAGAGCACACTGTGACACCTTTTGCGTCGTCAATAAGCTGCGCATAGATGTTGCTGTTGCTACGAAAAACCGATAGCCGGTACTGCCGCGTTGAACAACGCCGAATCGAGTTACGCACTCGATTGACACGTCGCTTTCGACGCAACTGCTGACGTTTGATATTACTTACCATTTCAGCCGTCTCCGCACCGCATTGTTAACTACACGCAGCTTTAAAAAATTCCGCAATGCGTCAAGCACTACTTCGAACCGAATGCCTTACCAGCTTTCCGCCGGACAAATTCACCCTGATAGCGGACGCCTTTACCTTTGTATGGTTCCGGAGGACGCACAGCTCGGATGTTCGCAGCAAACTGACCAACTGAATGCTTGTCGCAACCCTTGACGACAATCAATGTCGGGCTGATCAGCGAGCAATCGACGTCGGCCGGCACTTTCAGGTCAACCGAATGTGAGAAACCAACCTGTAACGACAACTCGCCGTTGTTCAACGTCGCCTGGTAACCTACACCTTGAATTTCGAGTTTCTTCTCGAAATGAGTCACGACCCCAACAACCATATTGTTAATCAGTGCTCGCGATAGCCCATGAAACGCTCGTGCCTGACGGGTTTCGCTGTCTCTTGCAACTGACATCTGCCTGGCATCGCTATCAACGACGACAGTAATACCTTCAGGAACCTGCCACTGCAGAGAACCATTGGGACCTTTGACGCCCACATCTCGACCACTCACTGTGATCTCAACGCCGCCAGGAATCTCAATCGGTTTTTTTCCGATACGTGACATATCTATTCTCGTTACAGACTCAGTCCGTGTTTAACACGATTTCCTACACTCGAACTTACCAAACCTCAGCAAGTACTTCGCCGCC
The DNA here is from genome assembly GCA_937904325.1 of uncultured Planctomyces sp. Taxonomy (GTDB): domain Bacteria; phylum Planctomycetota; class Planctomycetia; order Planctomycetales; family Planctomycetaceae; genus JABMPE01. The sequence continues at coordinate 4,926 of CALGTK010000306.1, read as the reverse complement.
AACATGACCTTTTCGTGCTTCACGATTACTCAACACACCCTGCTGAGTTGTCACGACAGTAATTCCCGTACCGTGTCGAACACGACTCATTTGAGAAGCTGCCGCATAAACACGTCGCCCTGGACGACTTACACGCTGAATGTGGTTGATGACCATTTCACCATTTGGACCGTACTTCAGATTTACCCGAAGGGTCTTAGTCGGCTGGCCGTCGATCACTTCACTGTCCCAGATGAACCCTTCACGTTGAAGAACCTCAGCCACGCTGTGCTTCAACTTTGAAAAAGGGATATCTACAAACGGGCGCTCAATTGACACCCCGTTTCTAATTCGTGTCAGCATGTCAGCAATTGGATCACTGTGCATTATATTCTCCGACCCCCGTTACCAACTGGCTTTTCTGGCACCGGGAACCACACCGTCGAGGCATAGGTTACGGAAGCAGATCCGGCAGACACGAAACTTTCGATAAACCGCACGCGGACGACCACACAGTTCACAACGTCGTTCTATACGACTGCTGAACTTTGGCGTGCGTTTGGCCTTAGCGATTTTTGACTTACTTGCCACGTTAATGAACTCCCAAAAGTTCAGTGCCGACTATCGTCGACCCATCCGTTCAATTTGTTGCGTCAGCCTTCTGAAATGGAAATCCAATTGCTCGCAGAAGTGCACGACCGTCATCATTATCTGTCGCCGACGTAACTACCGTAATATTCATACCCTGTACGAAGGTCGCTTTGTCTGCGTTGATTTCCGGGAAAACCAATTGTTCAGTTAGCCCCATGCTGAAATTCCCCCGACCATCAAACGATTTGTCATTCAGTCCGCGAAAGTCACGAACACGAGGAAGTGCAATTGAGATCAGACGATCAAGAAACTCATACATACGTCCACGACGAAGTGTGACGCAGCAGCCAATTTCCGTGCCCTCACGAAGCTTGAAATTGGCGATTGACTGTCGAGCACGTGTAATTTTTGGTTTCTGTCCGGTGATAATGCCAAGCTGCTGTGCAGACTGCTCAAGCCGTTTGCGGTCACCGTGGGAATTTGAAATACCCATACTCACGACGACCCGCTCAACGCGCGGAACTGCAAGCTGGTTCTTGAGCCCTAGTTCTTTCGCCAGAGCCGGAATAATTTCGGTCTGGTATTTGTCTCTTACTCGTGCCATTTGCCGATTGCCTTACGCTTCATCACGTGTTGAACGCTCTGCACTTAATTCAGACGACTTCGCTTGCCAGACTAATGATCCGCATAAATCTTCGCTCGCGAAGTTCACGAGCAACCGCCCCAAAGATCCGCGTGCCACGAGGACTTCCGTCAGTGTCCACAAGTACAACCGCATTCTTATCAAACCGGACATATGACCCATCCGCACGTCGCGTTGCCTTGCGACACCGAACGACGACTCCGCGAACCACCTGTCCCTTTTTGATAGCACCACCGGGAACCGTCTTCTGGACACTCAAGACGACAACTTCGCCCAGTCCAGCAAACCGCTTCCCCGTACCACCGAGTACCTTGATGCAACGGACGACTTTCGCCCCGCTGTTATCAGCTACATCCAGCACAGTCTGCATCTGGATCATTGAAACATTTCCTACTCAATAACCAATCAGGTCGCCCAGCAATGCTTTCGCACCCGATCTACTAATGTCGAGAAAGTACTTTGACCAACTCCCAGCGTTTCAGCTTGGAATGAGGCTTACTTTCAACAATCTCAACTCGATCATCGACCTGAGCTTCTTCTTTCTCGTCATGCGCGTGACAAACGGTCCGCTGACTCACAATTTTCCCGTAGAGTGGGTGACGTACTTTACGCGGCACTTCTACACGAAGAGTCTTTGACGATTTCGTACTGGTAACAATACCAATCAGTGTCTGTTTCAACGTCCCACCCTTTTCAGGCTTCGATTTCACGCTCACGCAGAATCGTAAGAATCTTCGCGACACCGCGTCGCAACTGCATGCGACTTGGTCCCGTTTCATCCTGAGCAGCCGAAGACCGAACCGACCGATCGAGGAATTCTTTCCTCGCTTCAGCCAACTCGTGCTGCAACTGCTCCGTTGTCATTTCTCTTAGTTGTTTTGTACTTGCCATTGCTGGTTCTACGCCCCCGCTCCGACCTGCCGCTCAACCAAACGCACTTTGACTGGAAGCTTGTATGCCACACGTGCAAAACACTCTTTCGCAGCGTCCAGTGACACGCCACCAACTTCAAACATTACAGTCCCAGGCTTAACGACGGCGACCCAGTGATCCGGATCACCTTTACCCTTACCCATTCGAGTTTCGAGTGGACGAGACGTCACCGAGCGATGAGGAAATACTCGAATATAGAGCTTACCTTCACCGCGAATATACTGCATGATCGCAATTCGACAGGCTTCAATCGTCTGCGCGCTGACATGCCCGGGCTGAGTAGCCTGCAAGCCAAAATCGCCAAACGACACCCTGTGGCCTCGAGTCGCATTACCTTTTATACGACCTCTTTGGCTTTTGCGATGCTTTACCCGTTTTGGCATCAGGGCCATCAGCTAGTTCCTCACTATAGTCGCCGAGATCGATCCAAACTTTAACGCCGATTACACCCATCTTCGTATTGGCCTCAACAAGGCCGTAGTCGATGTGCCTTCTCAGTGTCGACAGCGGAACTGAACCCCTGCTTGCTTTTTCACACCGTGACATTTCCGCACCGCCGAGACGTCCCGACAGCTGAACTTTAATCCCTTTGGCTCCAGCCTCCATCACCTGTTCAAGCGCTCGCTTGATGGTTCGTCGGAAAGAACCTCGCTTCGAAAGTTGCTGAGCAATATCCTGCGCAACCAGCGATGCATTTCTATTTGGATTATTAACTTCAACAATTTTCAGATCAAGATGCCGACCAGTCAAAGCTTCGAGCTCTGCTTTCAGCCGATCCACTTCCTGCCCCTTGCGACCAATAATGATCCCCGGTCGCGAGGTGTGAAGATGGACAACAACCTGGTCACGCGTCCGCTCAATTTCAACTCTTGAGACACCAGCGAACTGATATTTCTTGCGAATGAACTCACGAACCTTCTGATCTTCAACCAGCAACTCTCCGTAGTACTTCTTAGGAGCGTACCAGCGACTTCGCCAGGGTTCTGTGATCCCAACGCGAAAACCAGTTGGCCTTACCTTCTGTCCCATTCCAACACCCCGAAATTTACCTTTACAACCTGAGCGATCGTGACCACAGCGGCCTACAACTCAGGAACGTCAATTTTAACCCGAATGTGGGACGTACGATGCTTCTCAACATGCGCCATTCCACGAGCCCCAGGACGAATTCTCTTATACATAGGGCCGCAGTTCGCAACTGCTTCTGCAATCTTCAGCTTCTCAACATTACGAACGCCTGCTTCCGCTGCATTCGCTGCTGCTGTCTGAATGACTGCTTCAACCATACGTGCCGCTCGGTTTGGCAAAGTCTTGAGAAGATCAAGGCTATCGCCAACCTCTCGCCCACGAACGATCGGAAGAATCCGATTCACTTTCGTTGAAGCGATCCTTGCGTATCGATGTTCGCTTTTCACAAGCGCCATAATTGAACCTCAAGAGCAACCCACGTCGCGAGTAACGACTAGCGTTTACCTCGTGCACCGTGACCACGAAACGTCCGAGTCGGAGCAAACTCGCCCAACTTGTGACCAACCATCTCCTCAGTCACATAGACATTCAGAAAAATCTTCCCGTTATGAACCAGAAACGTATGACCAATAAACTCTGGAGCAATCGTTGAACCGCGAGCCCAGGTTTTGATTGGCTGCTTCGTAGCCCCCATACGGTCGATCTTGCTTAGAAGCTTTTCATCGACGTGTGGGCCTTTTTTGAGTGACCTTGACATCCAGCCTTCCTCAATCTCTTAACAACCGAGCTCAATAAACCAATCGAAACCAAACTCTATCTTACTTAAGCTGACCATTCCGACGCGACTTACGTCGACGCAGGATCGCCTTACTTGAAGCTTTCTTCTTATTACGAGTCGCCCCACCCTTGGCGAGCTTGCCAGTAGGACTGCACGGATGACGACCACCCTTAGCCCGACCTTCACCGCCACCATGTGGATGGTCGTGCGGGTTCATACAGGCACCGCGAACATGAGGCCGCCAGCCCAGCCAGCGTCGTCGCCCAGCTTTGCCGAAAACGACATTCTGATGATCCGAGTTCCCGACTTCACCCATCGTTGCCCGACAACCAGCGGGGATTCGGCGAACTTCACCAGAAGGCAAAGTAACCTGAGCCCAACCGCCTTCGCGAGCATTCATCACAGCACTCGTGCCGGCACTTCGACACAACTGGCCACCTCGACCAGACTGCAGTTCGATATTATGAATCACAGACCCCAAAGGAATCTGCGAAAGTGGCATCGCATTGCCAACCTTCGGCTCAACCCCGACGTCACCGCTGTAAACCTTATCGCCAGCACGAAGCCCTGCCGGAGCAATAATATACGTACTCTGTCCACCCTCGTATTCGACCAACGCAATGTTTGACGATCGATTCGGATCGTACTCAATCGACTTAACCAGACCGGCAATGCCGTCCACTCGACGCTTGAAATCGATAATCCGATACTGACGCTTATGCCCACCACCACGGTGCTGAGCCGTAATCTTACCGTGATGGTTTCGCCCGCCAGTTTTCCGGGCACGCCGAGTCAGACTCTTCTCAGGCTTATTGCCCTTAAAAGTCAGTTCCTCAAACGTACTCACTGACGCATGACGACGACCAGCACTGGTTGGTTTATATTTGCGAATTCCCACAACGTATCTCCGCAAGCTCTCAATTTAGTACAGTGAAATACGATCTTCGGCGTGCAACTTAACCAAGGCTCGCTTCTTAGTTTGCCCCTGACTGAAGTGCTGACGATGGCGTTTCGGACGCCCAAGCCGAGTTAT
>CALGTK010000305.1 GCA_937904325.1 uncultured Planctomyces sp. | reverse complement strand
TTCGCCGCAAAGTTCAGCAGGATATATCACGGTTGAGAGAGATTCGGTGTTATCGAGGTATTCGGCATCGTCGAGGCCTGCCTGTTCGAGGCCAGCGAACACGAACCAATGCTCGAACACGAAAAGGTGTGAAGAAGACAGTGGCAGGGAAGAAGGGCGTAAAGGATATGAAGCACTGATTTTATCAGTGGTCCTTTGACGAACATTTCCTGAATCCTGAAAGTACGTACGATGGCGAAAGCGAAAAGAAAAAAGATTCGTAAGAATGTCACCAAGGCAGTTGCGCATGTGAAAGCCACATTCAACAACACCCTGGTCACGATCACCGATACCAGTGGCGATGTACTCTGCTGGGCAACCGCGGGCACTTCTGGGTTTAAGGGCAGTCGTAAGAGCACTCCGTTTGCTGCTCAGCGGGCTGCTGAAATATGTGCCGAGCGTGCAGCCAAGCACGGCGTCAAAGAGATTGAAGTTCGAGTAAAGGGCCCGGGTGCCGGTCGTGAGAGTGCGATCACCGGGCTGCAATCGGCAGGAATCTCGGTTAAGGTCATTGAAGATGTGACGCCATTGCCTCATAACGGCTGTCGTCCTCCTAAGAAGCGACGTGTTTGAGTCTGGTGTTTGCTGAGTGTTTTCGGGTATCAGGATTAGTCGGAGTATACGGGAATGAGAATTCGTTGGAGAGGATTTGAGCTTCCGAGCCGGGTTGTTCCGGAACAAGACAGCCTGACGCCAACTTATGGCCGATTTGTTGTTGAGCCGTTCGAACGCGGATTCGGCCATACTATTGGCAACAGCCTGCGTCGGATTCTGCTCTCAAGCCTTGAAGGTGCGGCGATCACGCAGGCACGAGTGCAAGGTGTTCAGCACGAGTTCACCGCAATTCCGGGTGTTGTAGAAGACGCTACTGAGATTTGTCTGAACCTGAAGTCAGTTGTTCTCAAACATCACGGTGCTGGTCCGAAGACGGTTCGCATTGACAAGCACGAGCGCGGAGTCGTGACCGCTGGCGACATTATCTGTGATGACCAGATTGAAGTCGTCAATCGTGATCTAATCGTTGCGACGATGACTGACGACGTGCCATTCAGCGTTGAGCTTTCTGTTGAAACCGGGCGTGGCTACGTACCTGCGATTGAACGATACAATGACGGTGTGGAGCCTGGTGTGATTCCACTGGATGCCAGCTTTTCCCCTGTCGTACGTGTTCGGCACCATGTTGAAGAAACTCGAGTTGGTCAACGTACCAACTACGATAGGTTGATCCTTGAAATCTGGACGAATGGGACGGTCTCTCCAGAGATGTCTCTTGTCGAGTCCGCCAAGATTATGAGGAAGCATTTGAATGCGTTCATAGCGTACCGTGAACCCGGCCCTGAAGTGTCACCAGAAGGTGGTCTGAAGGGGATGATGGAAGCAACTGGGTATGCTCCAATAGATTTGGAACTCGAAGAAAAGCTTGGCCAGAGTCTGGCCGAGTTGAATCTGTCAGTTCGAGCCACAAACTGCCTCGAATCTGAGGGGATCAACACAGTCCGGGACTTGGTATCCCGGTCAGAAGATCAACTGCTTCAGGTTCGAAATTTCGGCGAAACTACGCTCGTCGAAGTTCGCGAACAGCTTGGTCTTATTGGGCTGCGACTCGGGATGAAAGTTCCTCAGCAGAACCGTGGATAGTTGTTGTTAAGCTCTTAGTTTTTTGTAGTCACTGCGTTTTTTGTTCTGATGCGTGAAGGTTAAGTCATGCGGCATCGTATGAAGGGTCGGAAACTTGGCAGGAACGGTTCGCACCGTAAGGCGATGTTCCGCAACATGGCTGCGAGCTTGATCAAGACTTTGGATCAGGACGACAATATTGAGGGTGCTGCAAAGGTGCCCGGCCGGATCATCACGACGACTCAGAAGGCTAAGGAGCTGCGTCCGCAGATCGAACGGCTTGTCACGATTGCGCGTAAGGCTGCCGTGATTGAAGAAAACGCTCGCGAACTTGAGTCCGGAGCCGAGAAGGGGTCGGATGAGTGGAAGCAGTGGCGTCAGTCTGAAAAGTGGAACGAGTGGGCGCAGGCGGTTGCTCCCGCGGTTGCATTGCGACGTCGGGCCTACGCGGCACTTCGTGATCACGACGCGGTCTCGATCCTGTTTTCAGTACTTGCCGAGCGTTTTGCAGATCGCAATGGTGGCTACACGAGATTAGTTAAGCTCGCAACGCCACGGCTCGGAGATGCTGGACAGAGAGCTTTGATGGAGTTCGTGGGTGAAAATGATCGTGTGAAGCGATCGAAGGCAAAAACCAGTTTGGCCGTGAAGGAAACTGAAACGGCGGACGTTGGTGCTGATTCTTCAGAAGGCGAGGCAGGGACGGAGTAGAGATACATCGCCGCCTGAGTCAAAGATTCGATACATGAACCGGAGGCCTGCGGGCTTCCGGTTTTTTTGTGTACTCATATATTGCAGATGGTGCCCGGCAATCCATCGATGTCAACGATTTAGTGGAGAACTGAAATGTTGCGTATGTCAGCTTTGTGTTCGGGCATCGTTCTGTTGTTTGTTGGATTTGGAGTGGCGTCTGATCGTCCGAATATTCTGTACATCATGTCGGATGATCACGCTGCGCATGCCATTTCAGCGTACAGGAGTCGTCTCGCAAAAGTAGCCCCGACTCCAAATATTGACCGCCTCGGTCGTGAAGGGGCGTTGTTTGAGAATGCGTTTTGTACAAACTCAATTTGCTCACCCTCCCGAGCGTGCGTACTCACTGGTCAATACAACCATATCAACGGAGCGTTTGACCTCGGTGGCAGGGTTCTGCCTGGCAAACAGATGCTGGCTTTGCAGATGGGCAAGGCCGGTTACGACACTGCGATGGTCGGGAAGTGGCATCTGAAAGCCGAACCGGCCGACTTTAACTACTATTGTGTGCTGGCAGGGCAGGGGAGTTACTTCAATCCGGAGTTCCGTATCCGAGGTGAAAAAGCCTGGGGTAAGAATACGGTCAAGTTTGACGGTAAGCATTCCACCGATGCTATCACCGATCTTACTTTGGATTGGCTTCAGAAAGGTTGGGATCAGCAAAAACCATTCTTTCTGATGCATCACTACAAGGCGCCGCACGACTATTTTGACAATGCGAAACGTTACGAGTCGTATCTTGCAGATGTCGATATCCCGGAGCCGAAGACTCTTTGGAATCGTGATCCTGCATTTGGGTCGTTGGCGACACGGGGTGCTGACGACGAGCTGATTCCGCACATTGGGACATCGAACGGTCCTCGAAATCCTCGGCGTTCGTACCTTGGTGACCTGCCGCAGCGATTCCCCGCGGAGTTTCCAGAGAACTTTGATCCGGCGAACTTCAGCAGCGAAGAAAATACTCGCTTTGCCTACAACGCTTACCTGAAAAAATTCCTGCGCTGCGTTAAAGGGATCGATGACAATCTCGGCCGTTTGTTCAAGCATCTTGAGGATGCCGGACAGTTGGACAACACCGTAATAATCTACACCGGCGATCAAGGGTTCATGCTCGGAGAACATGACTACCAGGACAAACGGTGGATGTATGAGGAGTCTCAGCGAATGCCGTTTCTGGTTCGCTACCCCAGGACTGTCCCTGCTGGTCAACGTTTCGACACTCTGGTCGAGAATGTTGATTACGCTCCAACAATGCTGGAATTCGCTGGGGCTGACATTCCTGACTCAGTGCAGGGTAAGTCTTTCAAGTCACTTCTTGAAACTGGTAAAGAATCGGCAGATTGGAAGCAGGAAGCTTACTATCGATACTGGATGCATATGGCTCATCATGACAATCCAGGTCACCTTGGTATCCGAACCAAGACTCATAAGTTGATTTACTACTACGGCTGCAATTACGACGGTGGGTATCAAACGCCGGCTGGCTGGGAACTATACGACTTGGCGAGCGATCCACACGAAACACGAAATATCTATCATGATCCTGCTCAAGGGGCTCTTGTCGCTGATCTGAAAAATCGACTTGCAGACACGCGAAAACGCGTTGGCGATGATGGAACTCATTTTCCAAAGTGCGAAGCAGTCGTGCAGGAATTCTGGGATTACAGCAAGGCCGACCAGACGAAGGCTCGACAGATCTCTCACAACTATCTCGCTCGACGTCTGAAAGAGTTGAAGGCTGGTAAGAGGAATATAAAAACCTGGTCAGGGGAGTGACGAGTTGTGCGAGGATGTTGTCGTGTTGATTCGGATTCGGCTCTATCGTCAGCTCCTGAAAGGAGATGAGTCGATAAAGGAACAGCGTCGACTTCCACGGTTCTGGGACGATTGTTGTCAGGTTACTACCTTCGATTTTCTCACCAAAGACGGTTCAGAATTTGGACTCAAGTCCATTTGAGGATGATAGCATTTAACGCAGTTTGATAAACTCGGCTGTCTTGAGGTCAGATTGTTCTGACGCTAAGACAGATAAGTAGCCGAAGACTCGTAGCAGGTAACAGATTATGAATATCAAATGTTTCTGTGCCGTGAGATTACTGTTTCTGGCAGCGTGCTGCTTCGGGCCTTTCGGGCGTGCAGATGCCGTCGGTTACTCCGATGTGCAGGTCACGTTTTACGCGATGGGTGACGTGCCGTACGCGCCGGGTGAGGACGTTTTACTGCCGAAGCAGATTGCGAATCTGCCTGGTGATGCTGAATTTGTCATCCACGTGGGGGACATCAAACGCGGGTCGCCGCTTTGCACTGAAGGCGTCTACCAGAAAGTCGTTGGGATGCTCAGTAAGTCTGCGCCGCCAGTGTTCATTATTCCGGGCGACAATGAGTGGAACGACTGCGTTAATCCGGCTCAGGCATGGACGTACTGGGATCGGCACTTCATGAAATTCGACGAGCGATGGCAGCACGGTCTAAGTGTTTCGCGGCAGAAGATTCGTGAGGAAAACTTTGCTTTCGTGAAGGGCAGCGTTTTGATTGTCGGGCTGAACATTGTTGGCGGCAAAGTTCACGATGTGCAGGAATGGAAACTACGGCATGCCGGCGACCTGGATTGGGTAAATTTAAACCTGCAGCGGTTCGGCACTGAGATCAGCAGCCTCGTCATCTTCGGTCATGCAAAACCGGCCAAAGTTCACAATGATTTTTTCGAGCCATTCAGTAAAGTAGCCGAAGACTTCGACAAGCCGGTGCTCTATCTTCACGGCGATGGCCACAAGTGGATACATGACCGACCATTCAAAGCAAAGAATATTCTAAGAGTGGAAGTCGATCAGGGTGGAATAGCCCCTCCACTGAAAGTCGTGGTGACTGATCACCCGACAATGCCATTCGAATTCGATCGTCGCAACGGGAAGAAAGCTTCGTAGTCGGTACGCGTTGCTGACCACAAACACGTCGGCCTGGCCAGAAAATTCCACTCGTGATACTGTCTCTGATGCTCGCGGCCTTGTTTTAATAATCGCAGAATTGTGTCGATCAACACAGAAGCGTCTGCTGCCACTCAAGATTCCGTCTGCAGAGAATCTGCATGAACCTTTCCTGTTCGATCCACTCCTGTTCGATCCACTCCTGTTCGATCCACCGACGCTCAATAGCAGTGGATCGAGCAGTGAGCACGGAAGTTGGGCAAGGACTCAACCAGAGGACTGACAGTATTGAGTGTCCAAATTGCGGGCAAGTTCCGTTGACCGGCGGATCTGACGCGACGCTTTCGTTTGTTCAGCCGAAGCCTGGCCACGAGAAGAAGATTGCTCACTTCACATTGATTCGAATGTTGGGTTTTGGCACGTTTAACGCTGTATGACTGGCTCAGTCTGATGATCAGCTTGTGCGGGGTGTCCGCTTTCTGGTTGCGAGTTGAACACTTTGTGGAACAGAATCGGCAAACCCTGCATCGATCACGGATGAACCATGTCGCTGAGTTCGTCGCTTGTCGAGACGTAATTTGTATCGATCAAACGCTCGCTCGTTTTGAACCGACCGCCGGACGCCTGGATCTGCGAGGGGCCGATTGGAACTACCACTCGACCCTACGTTCACAATTCACGTCTCACTGGAATCAGGGCTCGGCGGTCGAGGGTGTGGCACTCTCGAACGATGGTGGGGTCATGGGGAGTGGACCGCGGACTCAATGTCTTCGATGCGAAATCAAGATCATTGTTGAGGACGCTCGAAATAGAAATCGACAGGTTTTGGCCCACCGTATTTTTACCAATGACGTAACTTCTGGCGTCTGGTTCGACTGACGGAAAGATTCGAATCTGAGAGCTCGACGAGAGCGACTAGCCAACGTTCGAACTGAAAATCAGTCCGCCTTTCGGACAGGTAGATTTCTCGGGTGACGGGACACTGCGCCTCTCTACGTCCACGAAAAGAGTCATCCGTATTCTGAATTTGGAAGCGGCGGAACTGGTCGCGGAAATCCCCAGGAGAATGTGCGAACCGCGTTGTCAAACTGCCGCCATTGCTATTTTTGATCTACTGAATCGGATTCATCGATATTTGTTGGTCCCTGCAGTTCTATGAGATTTTTGCGGTTCGAGACTTTGCGACAGTTTTTACACGTGGCGGAAACGTTTAATCGGAGCAATGTCTGCTCGACGCGTTGACCATGAGGCGGCAGGGGTTATAGTCCGCCCCCCTCGGGCATGTGCCCATTTCTCTCTTCGATCCCGCTGTCCAGTGCTGCGTTGAACCGCGAGCCTGTTGACAAGCGTGCCGATCAATTGCTCTCAGCAGCGATCTGGGCTGACTGTTCATCCATTTCGTTGTCGATTGCCGCTTCCCATTTTGATGGGACTCCCTTTCTGGACATTTCATGCTCAACTTCTTTACTCCACGGTCAGGGTCCGTAAAAGATGACGTTCTCTCGGGTTTGACTGTTTCTTTGGCGTTGGTTCCTGAAGCGATCGCCTTTGCATTCGTGGCTGGTGTCTCGCCATTGATCGGGTTGTATTCGGCTTTCTTTATCGGTTTGTTCTCTGCAGTCCTTGGTGGCCGACCCGGCATGATTTCCGGAGCCACCGGAGCGATGGCCGTTGTCGTCGTGGCGCTGGTTGCTCAACACGGAGTGGAATACCTCTTTCCGACCGTCATTGTCTGTGGTCTTTTACAGATTGCGGTTGGGCTGGGCCGATTTGGAAAACTGATCCGCATGGTGCCTCATCCGGTGATGCTGGGATTTGTCAACGGATTGGCGATAGTAATTGGCCTGGCACAACTCGGCAGTTTCAAAACGTTGTCGTCCGCAGGTGAACTGGTTTATCTGACCGGACAACCGCTATTCCTGATGCTCGTTCTTGTCGCGGCAACGATGGCGATCATCTGGCTGCTTCCCAAAGTGACGCGAGCCATCCCGGCGTCACTTGCTGCAATTCTGGTCGTCACGCTGGTTTCGGTAGCGATCAATCAGTCGATGGAGAATCCGGCCGGTGGTAATGTCCTGGCGACAGTCGGCGACATGCTGCGAACAAACACTCGTGCCACCGAAATCGCTCAATCCAGCATTGGGGAACCAGTACAAACGGCCTCTACTGCAACGGATGTACTTTTCAGTAAAGACCGCTCTGCGGTAACGGATTCTGGAGAAGATTCATCAGACGCCGGCAGCATCAGCGGCGGTTTACCGCATCTCTTTTTTCTGCAGTACGAGATGGTGCCTCTTAACTGGGAAACCTTCGTCACCATCTTTCCATTCGCGATTGTGCTTTGTGGAGTAGGGTTGATCGAGTCGTTAATGACGCTGACTTTGATTGACGAGATCACCGGAACTCGAGGGCAGGGCAATCGCGAATGTATCGGTCAGGGAGTGGCCAACCTTGTTTGTGGTTTGTTCGGCGGGATGGGCGGCTGTGCGATGATTGGCCAGTCGTTGATCAATGTGAACTCGGGTGGTCGAGGTCGTCTGTCCGGCATTACTGCGGCGGTTTGTTTGTTGCTGTTCGTGCTGTTTCTGGCTCAGCTGATCGAGCAGATTCCGATGGCCGCATTGGTTGGTGTCATGTTTATGGTCGTGATCGGAACGTTTGAGTGGGCATCACTGAGCATGTTCAAGAGAATGCCACGCAGTGACATGTGCGTTATGGTTCTGGTTGCTGGCTACACTGTGTTGATGCACGACCTCGCTTCGGCTGTGATTCTCGGCGTGATCGTGTCGGCTCTCGTGTTTGCCTGGCAGCACGCGACGCACATCGGAGCGGACTGCAAATTTAACGAGTACGGCAGCAAGATCTACCAGTTACACGGACCACTGTTCTTTGCATCGGCAACTTCGTTCAAAGATATGTTCGACGTGAGTGGCGACCCGGACGACGTGGTTATCGACTTTTACTACAGCCGCGTTTACGACCAGTCAGGGCTTGAGTCCATCAACTGGCTTGCGGAAAAGTACGAAGTCAACGGCAAACGTCTGCACCTGACGCATCTTAGTAAAGAGTGCCGCGGACTGCTCAACAAAGCCGGTGACCTGGTCGAGATCAACGTTTCCGAAGACCCGCAATATCACGTCGCTACCGATCGCCTCGCTTAGTGAGTTGGCGTAGGGTGTGTTTTGGCGCACCAATGATTTGGGTGATGAGTCAAGACGCACTCTAGGACTGCTCCGACACCATTCTTCCGTCTATGATCTCCATGGGAAAGTGTCGACAGTATCTCTTGTCGACGTCAGAATCACATCCAGACGAAAGGT
>CALGTK010000304.1 GCA_937904325.1 uncultured Planctomyces sp. | reverse complement strand
GTCAACGGTGTCCGCACCGCTGCCCGCATAGACAGTGTCATCTCCGCCGGCCACCGTAATTTTGTCGGCGGCGCCATTACCGATCAACAGGTCATTGTTGTCTGTGCCGCTGAGTGAATCCGCTCCGGTACCGCCGATCAAGGTCACACTCCCGCTGGGAGGCACGCCCGTTTCGCCTGCGGGTCCCACAGCGGGGGTGTTTGCTTCGAAGTTGTAAACGAACAGTTCGTACTGCCCGACTTCCAGTCCGGTCGCAGACTCCACTTGAATGTAGTACGTGCTGTCCGTTGGGATGATCAGATCGATCAGAATTGAATCTGTCGATTCGAACTCGTTGTCGTTGATAGCGGTTCCACCGTAGTAAGGAATCGCGTTACCAGAGGCATCCACTACAGAAATCATCGTGTCGAATGCTTGAGTGAATCTAGGCCGCGGACCGAACGCCAGCACGCTCGACATCAATTCCATATTCAGGACCTGGCCCGCTGTTGCGTTGAACGAGTAAACGTCCAGCTCGCCAGCACCTTGAAGTGCACCAGTCACGACTGTGGCTTCAACGTCAAACTCAAGTCCAACCAGACTTCCAGTCTTCTCTGTGTTTGGCACGACCAGGTTTGAAAGAATGATTGGCTGCGAAGTTAAAGATGTGTCGTGGGTGCCGGACTGTTCGTCGAGTACCTGTCCCTGGAAGCTGAAGAATGCCAGCTTCACTGCGGATCTGGCACCGAAGTATTGATCAGAGACTGCGTCCAGAAGACTTTCGCCTGTCGAGGCTGGCGATCCCATGATGTGATTGTTTGATTCATTGGCGCCGGTTGGTCCAGGATACGCTGGCGTATAAGCGGCACGTCCAGGCTGGGCTCCAATGCCTGAACCAATTGGCCCGTAGGCATCGCCGTGACGCAGTCCCATCAAATGCCCGAGTTCGTGAGCGACGACTTTAACCGTCAATTCAATGAAGTTGGCACTCGTTGCCGGAGGATCGCCAAACCCACCCAGGAGACCGTTAACATCCACGGTCGCGTTCAGGCCGAGATTGAGGTTCCGGAAGTCGATTTCATCTGCAAGGCCTCCAGTAGGCGGCTGGTTGATAAAGATCGTCGAAAATAAACCGAACACTGGTCGTGTCTGCGTAAACTGTACGGTGAATTCACCATAGATCTCTTCCAGTCGTGTCTGGATCGCGTCCCGTTCAGCCTGAGTGTAAAAGTGATCGAATATGAAGTTCGTTCCAGACTCAAAGTCCAGAAAAACCGTCTGCTGGATTCCGTCCCCGTCGTCCTCAATGACTGCCGTGCCGAATGCGTTAAGAACGACGGCATTTGAAACATTCACTAGTTGCACAAAGAATGTTTCGTTCGCTTCAGGGAGAACGTCGCCGATAATGGGGACGCTGACCATCTGAGTGACGACGCCAGGCGCGAAGGTCACCATTGAGTTCAGGATTTCGAAGTCGAACCCGCCAGTCGCCGTGCCGTCGATTGTGACAACGTCAGCGGTCACTGTCAGAGCACTTGGCCGTGACAGTGTGACCGTAAATTCGGCGGTCGCCGTTATCCCAATGTTGCCTTCAACTCCGACCGTTGCATCCGAAATTGACAGCGTCTGGTCTCCTGAATCCAGCAGATCAGCTCCGTCACCACCGTTTATGACGTCGTTGCCGCCGCTGCCGATCAGGATGTCGTCACCAGCATTTCCGAAGATGGTGTCATCGCCCGGCGCAGTTGCTCGTTCTCCGTCGCCGAGCACGGTGTCATCGTCTCCGCCACCGAACAGAGAATCGTTTCCACCCTCGCCGACCACGGTGTCGTTGCCGACTCCACCGTTGGCGGTGTCATCGCCAGAGCCCGCGGCGATGCTGTCTGCGCCGTCGCCTCCGTTGACACTGTCTGCCCCGTCGTGTGAATCGATCGTGTCGTCTCCATCGCCGCCAGAGACAACGTCATCACCAACCCAGGCCAGAATGGTGTCCTTGCCATCACCGCCAGTGATTGTGTCGTTTCCGTCGGCTCCGTTGAGTGTGTCGTCACCGTCGCCGCCGTCGATTGTCAGATTTCCCTGGCGATTGCTTGTTCCGGGAGTCCCCAGTATGAAGTCAATCCAGTTGGCGTAGGCGTCAACTCGAGTTGCCGATGCGACATCTCCAATCGCTGCGTTGGCCTGAGAGTTGAACGAACTGATTCCCGCGACGAACAGCTCCGTCCCAATCTGCACGAAATTTGGTCCGCCGATATCTCCCGGAGCGATGTTGCTCTCGGTATCGTCATCAAAACTCCATTGGATTAACGTTGGAGTCACGATATCAACAGGCGTCGTCCCGGAACGTTTAGTTCCGAACATCCCGTCTTCGCCGTTCGTGCCATCACCGCCGGCCCCAAATCCAACGATCGTCAACAGGTCGTTGATTGCCGGTGCGTTTCGGTAAAGCTGACTCGGCACAACGCCCGTGGCGTCACGATCGAGTTCGATGATGGCCAGGTCGTTGGCTGCGTCAGTTCCAGGTTGCGTCGCATCGAAGTTCGGATGGACTGAAATTGCGACGCTGGAAAACGTTTCTGTTCCGAGCGTGAAGCGGGCTTCTGTTTCCGCTAATCCTGTCACATTCTGTGCTGATGTCAGTACGAAGTTGGAAGCGATCAACGTCCCGGTACTCGTCCCGGATGTCGCGTTTCCGACAATGCCGACCGACTCAAACAACACAGTATCTGTGCCGTTAATAATGTTTGCCGATTCCGTGCCAGCAGCAGCCTGCAATGGCGACGTCTTCAACCCAGCAGTTCCGACGTTCAGTGGGTTCGATGGCGGCCCGACGGCTGCAAAGTTGATCAGATCGTCGCCGTCGCCACCGAACAGCGTGTCGTTAAGATCGAAGGATCCCAGTATGGTGTCATTTCCATCACCGCCGTCGACAAAAATCGAAGTCGGCTTTCCGTTGTTGGGATCAACGAAAGAGAAGTCGGCAGCGATCACGCCAGACAGGTCGATCAGGTTACCCCCCGCTCCACCAATTACCCGAATTGAGCCAATCTGGCTGCACTGAATGGTGGCTAAGCCGGAGTGCTGCTGCCCGTTGATGAGCAGCTCCAGGTTACCTTTTCCGTCAATGCCTGGTCTAATTGCGATGGACTCATCGGCGTCGGACAGGACCAGCAGTTCGTTATTAACGAGCGTGGCGGCAGCTGAGAGATAAACTCGTTGCTCCAGACTCTCCAACGAAATGGCTGTTTGTGCTCGTCGGCGCTTGCTTCGTCCGGTGAGCTTCCTGTCCAACAGTTTCTTCCAGGTGGTAATGTTCATAGTCCCTTCCCTGGACCGGAGCTATCTGCTGCTCGGATCGCATTCCATTGTACGAAATGGAGTTACGACGAAGGCACTCGGAGTTTTCCGTCTCCGGCTCCTGCGATAGTCCCTGCGGGTCCGTCAATCACAACCCGCAGAACGAGCTCATGACCGAAACATCCGGCACCATGCGCGTAATTCCGACAACGGTATCGGTCGGAGCAATTGCTATAGCTGACACAACAGGTATCAACCGTCAAAACAGTAAGAACAGCTACATTCGTCCTGATCCGTAAACATTACCACGGTTACGTAGTTTACGAGTTGATGGTGGAGTTCCGGCGGAGATATCGCCCGACCATCCAGGTTGAAAAGGCATCAAGGATCCTCAGAATGCTTGTGTTACCAGCGAGGCTACGGCCCGGATTAATAGTTTCACTTCCATCTCGAACTGATGAAGGCTCACGATGAAGCTGATATGTACTGCGACGCTCGGTCTGGTTGGGTGCTGGCTTTCGCAGCCCGCCAGCGCTGCAGTAGAGCCCCAGAACATTTTGATCGTGACTGTCGACGATATGAACTGCGACTCTGTCGGCGCTTTTGGATGTAAACTCCCGGGTACGACGCCGAACATTGACAAGTTAGCTGCGGAGGGGATGAGGTTTGAACATGCGCATGTTCAGGTTGGAAACTGCTTTCCTTCCAGGAACGTTCTGCTGTCCGGGCGGTATCCTCATAACACCGGAGTCGAGGGTTTTTACCAGGTCACGAAGCCCAACTATCCGCACATGGTCGATCTGATGAAGCAGGCCGGTTACTTCGTGGGGATTCGCGGTAAGGCAACTCATTCAACGCCGTACCATCCTTACGCATGGGATGCTGACCTGTCAGTAATCGATGGTCATAAGCAGGATATTAAAAATGCTCGCTCGTACTACCTCTCGACGAAACGAGGGATTGAACTAGCCGTCGCCGCAGAAAAACCTTTCTGCCTGAACGTCAACATTTCCGATCCTCACAAGCCGTTTTACGCGATGGGCAAACAAGGCGGTGTTGCGAAAGATTCGAACGTCCCGACGTACGTCTTCACACCAGAGGAAGTGCCAGTTCCTGGATTTCTCTTCGATCATCCAGATGTTCGGCTGGAACTGGCACACTACTATTCATCAGTCCGTCGAGCGGACGATTGCTTTGCGGCGATTATTAAGGCTCTGAATGAATCAGGGAAGCGTGACGAAACCGTCATCATATTTCTCTCCGATCATGGCATGCCGTTGCCATTTGCCAAGACGGCTTTGTGGAATCACAGCACGCGGACTCCCTGGATCGTTTCGTGGCCAGGCGTCACGAAAGCAGGTACTACTGATGCGGCACACATGATTTCAGCCGTCGATATGCTGCCGACAATCTGCGACATGACTGGGATTGATCATCCGAAAGGTTTCGACGGATACTCATTTGCGCCGCTCCTCCGCGGGGGTAATCTGCCGAACCGTGAGATGGTCTACAAGGTCTACAACGAGAACTCTGGCGGTAATCGCAGCCCAATGCGGAGTGTCCAGTCCAGAAGTTTTGGCTATCTCTTCAATCCATGGTCGGACGGAGAACGTATCTTCAAAACAGCGACGACCGGCACGCTGACGTTCCGTGCCATGCAGAAACTAGCGAGCAGCGACAAGGCCATTGCTGCTCGTCTCGAGCTGTTTCAGCATGGCGTTCCCGAGGAGTTTTATGACTACGAAAACGATCCTGATGCTTTGAATAATATTATTGACGATCCGAAGTACTCGCGACAGCTTGCA
This sequence comes from uncultured Planctomyces sp., assembly GCA_937904325.1. Lineage (GTDB taxonomy): Bacteria > Planctomycetota > Planctomycetia > Planctomycetales > Planctomycetaceae > JABMPE01. The sequence goes on along the minus strand of CALGTK010000304.1, from coordinate 3,574 downwards.
GAGCATCGTGCGGCGATGCGGGATTTCATGGAGCGAACAAAAGACCCGATTCTGGAAGTGTTCGATCAACGCGACGATGCAACCGTACGAAGTGCCTACGTTAACCGAGTCCAGGCTGAGGCTGATGCCCGGCGGAAATCGAAACCGAGGAATAAACAGACACAAGCTCAGCGAAGACGGAACGCAAGACTCTTTCAACTTGCCATCCCGGAAAAGGCTGTCGCTGGCGCTAAGCTTGTTGTCACGATTGAGCACAGGCTGCCGCCGCAGTTGAAGTCTCAACAGTTTCACGTAACTCTCAAGGATGGTTCCGGAAAACGAATCGAACGTGTCGTGAAATCGACTTCTGGGCAGGGGGAATTACTTGTCACATTTCAGATTCCAGGCGATTCAGGTCTGACGTCCCTGACTGTTTCGGCTTTTGTGGGTGCTGACTATTCGAGCAACTTGCTGCACCGAACTGAAGGGCCGATTCAGGTCGGTAGATAGTCACGCCGGTTCACCACAGGCTTCTGGTGGAAAATATCCATCAACGCCTGCGGTTTCAGAAAGTTGTCTGTATGACCTCTCAGGCCGCTAGAGATCTGATCTGGGCTATTAACAGCCCGTCGTTAATACAATCGTCGATCGCACACTCACCCGGTTGGCCAGCTTGTGAGTCTGTAGAGTTTCTTTCGGAATCAGTGCAGGATTTTTGCGACCAGCGGGATCGCCATCGCGTCGGTCAGTACTTCGAGGACCTGGTTCATTTCTACTTGAAGGCCGTCCGAAACTATGAAATCGTCGAGCACGGTTTGCAGATTCAGGAAGGCGGTCGAACGGTCGGAGAACTGGATTTTCTCTACCGTGAAGCTGGCGGCGACCTGCACCACTGTGAAACGGCGGTGAAGTTTTACCTCTACATTCCGCAAGCAAATGAGTCGGGCAGTCAGTTTATTGGTCCCAACGCTGCCGATAACTTCGAACGCAAGACTCAGAGGTTGTTTGAGCATCAGTTGAAGTTGAGCGAAGAACGGTTCCCGAGCGTTGTGAAGCGAGAAGCGTTTGTGAAAGGGCGAATTTTTTATCACCCGCTAAGGGACGCGCCGGAAGAGCTTCCGACCGCACTTGCGCCCGATCATTTGCGAGGGGTATGGATTCGCGAATCAGAAGTTGAATGGCTTAAGTCGAGCGGAGCGGATACGAAGTTTCGAGCAGCCCGTAAGCCACTCTGGCTTGCTCCGGATGTGGCAACCTTTGACGACGCGGAGTTGAGAAGTGCTGACGAAATTTGTGGCCAGCTCCGTCGGCATTTTACGGAGCGACGAACTCCGCAGTTGATCAACGCGTTGATCACGCACGACGAATTCTGGCAGGAATCTCAACGTATCTTTGTTGTTTCTGACCAGTGGCCGAACGACGCGCACTGATTGACGTTTCTGAATGTTGGATCGGCAGCTTGAGATGACTCGCCAGACTCAACGGTGTCGGATAAAAATCGTAACGCATTACTTCAATACTGAATTTGTTGACCGGACTGGCCAACTTATAAACTCTGCGAAAGTGACTCATGACGGATCGTCTGCTTACTGGGATTCCTCGACTGGACGAGATGCTTGGCGGCGGGCTGCTACCTGGCAAGCTGACTGTCGTGGTCGGGGCAACCGGGATCGGCAAAACGCAACTCGGTATTCAATTTGCCAGAAAAGGTCTCGAGCAGGACGGCGAAAATGGAGTCATCTTTGACATGACGGCGCGTGGCGATATGCAGAACCACGCCGACTACGCGGATCGACTTTTCGAATGGAAACTGCGAGAGAAAGCCGCCGGTCAGAAAGTGCATCCCCATGAAATCTGGGATCGTGAGACCGGGCGTTTCGACTCGATGCACATCTTTCATCGTGCCGGCCGACGAGTCACGATAAGCGATATGGAACTCGACGATTGGAAGTCGTGGAAGGTCGATCTGCAAAAGAAGATTGTTGAAGCGATCGGCTTCTTTTATGGCAACTTCGTTCACGGAGTTCGGCGGTGCGTGATGGACGGTATTGAGCCGACCGATCGACCGAGTGATTCGTTTCAGTTTCACATGTTCGAATACATCTACCATCAGATTCTGAGGAAGGAGTCCGACTGGGTCGCCCGTGATTTGTTCCGTGCCCAGTTTCGACAGAATGCCGAAACGATTGAGCAACGCAGCTACAACCACGAAAATATTGGTTGTCTGCTGCTTTACACCTGCCACGAAATGATGATTGACGAGCTGATCGAACGGCGAATCGAATCAGGCGACGTTCTTTCGAATGCAAACACCATCATTTTGATGGGCAAGTATCGAGATGGCATGAAAATGGGTCGAGCACTTTGTGTGGCCAAACATAGAGGCAGCGCTGTCGACGAAGCTATCGTCCCATTCAAAATCGACGATCACGGCATTCAGATTCGTTCGGCGTAGGTTTTGACCGACTTAAAGTGACACTATTGAAGTTCCGGTTCCGCCCGAACGATGGCTTCGCCGTCAGGATCGAAAGTGACTCGAATCAGATGAGGTCGGCAGCAGACCGGGCAATCCTCGACGTACTCCTGCGAGGCCCCACCGGTGCTGTCCAGCGGGATGATGATGTCTTCTCCGCAGGAATCGCACACGTAGCTGCCATCGTCCATCATGGACTCGATCCTTACGCACGCTCAGTCTTCTGCGTGCCGATGATATTCAACGTCGATTACGTCATCAGCCAAAGGCTTTGCCTGATGGATGTCTGATGCTCCCGGTACTGGTCCGGGAAATCCTGCTCCAAATCCCTGAACGCTGGCTGCTGCCTGCACCTTGAACGAGTCCCGAAACCGATTCCTAAGAAATGCTCTAACGGGCGGCACCAGCAATGAAAAACCGACGACGTCTGTCATCATTCCGGGAGTGATCAGCAGGACTCCAGCGACGAAAATCATCATAGCGTCGACCATGGACGCAGCCGGCATTTTTCCTTGCTGAGTCTCGCGTTGAATCGACAGCCAGGTCTGCAGTCCCTGGCGTCTTGCGAGACTTGCACCGACGAAGCCGGTGACGAGGACCAGCCAGATGGTTGTCGCTACCCCGAGGTGCTTACTTACCAGCATGAGCAACCAGAGTTCAATCAGCGGAGTCAGCACGAATAAGAGCAGCAATCGCCCAAACACAAATGTTCTCCCGATTCACGGCACGTTCAACCGATAGTCTGCTGTGTCTGACGGCTGAGTGCTACCGACGCACACCGAGGAGTGTTGCACGTGATCCCAGACAACAGTATCTGAAGGAATCACTGCGATGTCATGGATTAATTCGCGATTATCGGACTGGCTGGACGGCAGGCGACTGTCCCGGCTCATTGGATTCGAAATGGGCGTTCGTGACCGCGTCCGCAGTGGATGTTTCGACACCGTCGGTTCTTAGAATCCGGCCGGTAGTCTGAGGCTGGCGTTCGGTGCGTGAGAACGTCGTGCCATTGGTCGGAAACGATTCGATCGTCGTGACGATCGTTTTTCGTTGTTCGAAAGGACGCTGTCCTGGGACTTCGACGGTCATATCCATCTGCCGTGAAACACGACTCATCAGTGG
>CALGTK010000303.1 GCA_937904325.1 uncultured Planctomyces sp. | reverse complement strand
AGCCAGCGACGGTGAAGCCAGCGACGGTGAAGTCGTGAGTAGTTACAGGGTGAGTACCACCCACCAGCCACACAGCAGCTTTGATGATGGCGAGCAGTGGCCACCCTGCGGAACGGTTGCAGGACTTCTACTTTTGATCGCTTTCGCTGTTTTTCGAATGCCGCCGTGGCTGCCTCTGTTTGTGCATGAGTCGAACGGTGTTGACCCCTCATGGCAGATGTTACTGAACGAGGCCGTGCCTGACGGCTGGGGCTTCGGTCGCGACATTTGTTTTACCTATGGACCATTTGGCTTTATTCACGCGCGGATGTACCACCCGGAAACGTGGATCGTGCTGGTCGCCGTCTGGATTGGGATATCGATCGTGTTGGCCGATCTTGTCTGGCGAGTGGCTGGTCATGGTCGATTGAACTCAACGTGGAAAACGCTGCTGGGCGTCGGGATACTTGAAGTGTTGAGCCGCGATGCGATGGCGACCTGCTTCGGACTGCACGCCTTGGTTTTCCTGGACGCCTTGCACGTTCCAGTCGATGAACAGAGAGACGCCGATCGGAAGGCAACGCGGTCCATCGGGATGACGTTTGTCAGTTCGATTCGAATGAGTCTGCCCGTTCTTTTACTGGCGGCGTTGCCCTGGGCAAAGTTCAGCTATTTTGTGACTGTTTTGTTTCTTGGCTGCTCGCTGGCTGTCGTGGCGTTGTGGCAGCGACGTTTTCCCAGGCGAGCGACGCTACTGCTCGTCGCGTGCCCTCTTGCGTGGTTAATGTCGGGAGCGACGCTTGCTGAGTGCGGTCAGTTTATCGGTACCGGTTTTCAACTTGCTGGTGGATACAGCGCGGCGATGGGGCTCGGTCCTGCCAGTACTGCTGGGATCGTCGTCACAGTGACGTCGGCCTGCGTTGTGCTGTTGCTGCCAATCTGGTTTTCGTCAATAACCGTTCACCACGATCGACAACTGCGGCTGCTCACGATGCTTTTCCTGCACGGGCTGCTGTTTATTGTGTGGAAGTCCTGCTTCGTGAGATATCACGCTGAACGAATTCCGGTGTTTCTGGGGACGGTCTTTCCGCTGCTGGCTTATGGAATGTTTTGCTCTGGCGTCGGTGAAGCTGCCAACTCGCCGGTCGGCAGATTCTCCGGGTTGCTGCATTCGCTGAATCGCCGACTGGTCATGCCGGGACTGTTTGCGGTGTTGTCAGTAATGATGTTGTTCGGGACAGTCGAACGAGTCCAGCGACTAACGCCAGGCGAAACAATCAGACTTGCCGCCGCGCCTTTACGGGATCAGGTCCTGTCGGTCGTCCAGTCGGTGAAAGAACCAGACTGGCGACAGAGCACTCATCAAGCCATGTTGGAAGAGATCCGTCGGGCTAATCCAGTTCCGGACCTCGTCGGTACGGTTGACGTTTTTCCGAGCAAACTGGCCGTCGCGTTCGCACACGGACTGAAATTGCAGCCTCGACCGCTGTTGCAGAGTTACGCCGCGTTCACTTCCAGGCTGATCGAACGTGACGCCGAACATTTTCGCGGGCCGAACGCCCCCGACCACGTTTTGATGTCGATGGGAGAAATTGACGGACGACTACCGACGATGGAAGACTCGCAAGCCTGGTTCGAACTTCTGTCCCGCTACGACCTGATAGATTCGAGTGGCGAATTGCTCAAGCTGAGTCGTCGATCGCAACCCTGTTTTGTCTCAAGTTTCGAGCCCAAGCTTCGCATGACCGTAAAGTTTGGTGAGCGGGTCAATCTGCCGCCAGCGATATCCGGGCCAGTCTGGTGTCGAATTCACATTGAGCCATCGTTGGCTGGTCGTGCTGCTTCGGTTCTTTACCGACTTCCCGAAGTTCGGCTGCGACTGCGAAGTATTGCCGATGAGGGACCCGATCGAGATTTTCGTATGCTGGCTGGAGCGGGCAGTTCTGGCTTCATCATCAGCCCGATTGTCGAGACGCGGGAAGATCTCATGCGGCTGTGGCAGTGGCGCGACGGTGACGATTCTGAGAACGCCAGTAACCAGGGCGGTGTCGTGAGCATGACCTGCTTTGTCGTCAACGAAAACTGGGGTGAACTGTTGTTCGATACTGAAATTACTGTCGAATTCTTCGAATGTCTTAAACAAGTTGATCCGCTGCCGGAATCTGCTCGTCCGACAGATGTAGCCACACGGACACGATCTTCATTTTGAGTCTGCCAGGCGATCGAAACTCTATTTACGTTGCAGACTGAATGGCATCGGGGAGCACCGCATGGGTTCTCGATCTGGCCAGAATCGTATTACGGCTGGAAGATGAGACCGGAAGAGTCCTGAGAAATTCCGCTCACGTTTCGACGACGATTTTATGATTACTCATTTCAATCCAGTCAGGCGATTTAAGTGATGATTGACTCGATCAACTGATGCGGGGTGGCAGTCGCTTCAGTAGTCGGCGGCATACTCCTTTGAGCGAGCGTTTGTAGTTGTTGACGGTTCCTCCTGAGTTCTGCCGCGGGATCAGGATCAGGTCGAGGCCGACTGGCAGGTCATGTCGAACGTGGCGGAAGGCTTCGCGCAAGAGGCGTTTGAGGCGGCCTCGTTTAACGGCATTGCCGTGCTTCTTCGAGACGCTCAGGCCACAACGTGTTTCGCCGAGTTCGTTCCATGAGGCAAATACGAGCAGATAGTCGTCGCCGGCGCGGACCTGACCGTCATAGATGTGGCGAAACTCATCAGACTTGCGGAGTTTTGCCGATTTCGGGAATGAATAGTCAGGCATCTTGAAATCTGCAGATCAGGCGGCGGCTTACCACCGACGATTAAGGTCAGTTATTAATGAGCAGGTTGACGCCCTTTTTGTTGCCGAGGGCGATGTCCAGGTCTCCATCTCCGTCGAAATCGACGGTCAGGAACTGAGTGCCGACACCAGTGTCTCGACCAGCGGCAATTTCGTGACGGGTGAATGTCGGAGCTTTACCTGTGGCTCGTTTGACCTCGTACCAGAACATTCGAGTCGTGTCCCGGGCTCCAGGGTCGCCGCCGTTGTGAGCGTAGAACCTTTTGCCGGTCACGATGTCTCGCTGACCGTCTCCGTTGATGTCGACATACTCGACCGCGTGAGTTTGTGAGAAGGAATTGTCAATCGTGTGAGCCTTGAATTGTGGTTTGTCGTTGCCGCCGACGTTTTCGAACCACCACACGCCGTGAGCATGGGCCGAACACCCGATGAGGTCGTTGTCGCCATCCATGTCCAGGTCTTCGACGTTGATGTCGGAAACTCTTTCCGGATTCACGCCGTCTTTTGCCAGGGCGTACGGATGGAACGCCCACTTACCAGATGTCGGATTCTTCGGTTGTTCCCACCAGCCGTGAGCGATCAG
>CALGTK010000302.1 GCA_937904325.1 uncultured Planctomyces sp. | reverse complement strand
TCAGAAACGTTTCCAGAGCGGAATTAAGCTTTTGACTTGGTCGCATGGCGGCTTCGGCTTTTTCGGCATTCGGTCGGAAGTAACCGCCAATGTCTACCGGGCTTCCCTGCGCGTCGTTCAGTTCGGCGACGATTGCTGACTCGTTCTCGGCCAGGTCCCTGGCGAGCGTCGTAAATTGATCCTGAAGTTCCGCATCGCCCGTTTGAGCAGCTAACGCCTGAGCCCAGTACATCGCCAGATAGAAATGGCTGCCTCGGTTGTCAAGTTCTTTGACCTTTCGGGACGGAGACTTATTCTCGTCGAGAAATCGTCCAGTGGCCGCATTCAGGGCCGCGGCCAGAACGAGGGCTTTCTGATTGCCGGTCTGGTTGCCGAGCTCTTCCAACGAAACAGCCAGTGCGAGGAACTCGCCAAGCGAATCCCAACGCAGGTGACCTTCCGCCACGAACTGCTGCACATGCTTCGGTGCAGACCCCCCTGCCCCGGTTTCGAAGAGACCACCGCCGGCCAGTAACGGGACGATAGACAACATCTTCGCGCTGGTTCCGAGTTCCAGAATCGGAAACAGATCTGTCAGGTAATCTCGCAGAACGTTGCCCGTCACTGAAATCGTGTCTTCGCCGCTTTTCACCCGGGCACAGGCATGCTTCGTCGCATCGACTGGAGGCAGAATCTGAATATCCAACCCATCGGTGTCGTGGTTCGACAGGTAGGCGTTGACCTTTTCGATGAGGCTCGCATCGTGAGCCCGTTCACTGTTGAGCCAGAAGATGGCAGGTGAACCAGTTGCTCGCGCTCGACTGACAGCCAGACGGACCCAGTCACGGATTGGAGCGTCCTTCGTCTGACACATTCGCCAGATGTCGCCTTGTTCGACGGCATGTTCCATCAAAGTCTGCCCGTCACCTGTCACCACTCGGACAGTCCCGGCTACCTGAATCTCGAAGGTTTTATCGTGCGAACCATACTCTTCCGCTTTCTGAGCCATCAGCCCGACATTGGACACGTTGCCCATCGTGGTTGGATCGAACTCTCCGTTTTCTTTGCAGAAGTCGATCGTTGCCTGATAAACCCCCGCGTACGAGCGATCCGGAATGATCGCCTTCATGTCTTTGAGCTTACCATCGGGGCCCCACATCTGACCGGACGTTCGAATCGCAGCCGGCATGGACGCATCGATAATCACATCGCTTGGCACGTGCAGATTGGTGATTCCCTTGTCCGAATCAACCATCGCCATCGCCGGTCCGGCTTCAATCGCCGCTTCGATGTCGGACTTAATGTCAGTCTTCTGCTGATCTGGCAAATTCTCGATACGGGCATACAGGTCGCCAAGTCCGTTGTTCGGGTTGACACCGATGTCGTCGAATACAGCTGCATGCTTAGTGAAGACATCCGCGAAGAAAACACTAACAGCGTGACCGAAGATGATCGGATCTGAGACTTTCATCATCGTCGCTTTGAGATGCACGGAAAACAAAATATCATTTGCTTTGGCGTCGGCGATCTCTTTGCCCAGGAATTCGCGCAGCGCCTGCCGACTCATCACCGATGAATCGATGACTTCGGCAGCCTGCAACGCCAGCATCTCCTTAAGAATCGTGACGCCGCCATCCTGTCCCACCAGTTCGATCCTGACGGCATCAGCTTCGGCCATCGTGTGCGACTGCTCGCTTCCGCAGAAGTCGTTGTCGCTCATCGAGGCAACGTGCGAGTTTGAGTCTGCACTCCATGAGCCCATCGAATGTGGATTCTTCTTTGCAAAATCTTTCACAGGGCCGGCAACGCGGCGATCCGAGTTCCCTTCCCTCAGCACGGGATTCACCGCACTGCCGAGAATCCTGGCGTAGCGGTCTCGAACTTCTTTTTCCTTAGCCGTAGACGGTTCGTCGGGAAAATCAGGGACATCAAATCCGTGTTCCTGCAATTCCTGAATCGCTGACGCTAACTGAGGAACCGACGCGCTGATATTTGGAAGTTTGATGATGTTGGCATTCGGAGTCTTGACCAGTTCGCCAAGTTCTGCCAGAGCGTCCGCCTGATTCTGCTCGTCCGTCAGCTTCTCAGGAAAACCGGCAAGAATTCGTCCTGCGAGAGAGATATCGCGAGTCTCAACCGCAATGCCCGCCGTCTTGGCAAACCCACGAATGACTGGCAACAGTGAGTAAGTCGCCAGGGCCGGAGCTTCGTCGGTGTGAGTATAAATAATCGTCGCAGACTGGTCAGACACGTCTATCCTCAGCAGGCAGAATTCAGGGGAGGGGATTGTCGAAAATGAACGGCGATCAGCATCGTTCGACGAGCCAGCACGGTACGTAACGACGATTTCTGTTTTCAGCCGAACATGGACGTTCAGCGTTTTAGCAGATTCACAGGAAATCGCACGTCAGAGGTAACCTTGTGGTACGACTTCACAAAGAATGTCCGCTCCGCGATGATCTCGATCTTCGTTAGTTTGAAAATGCTCACTAAACTACCAGGACACACTGGGGACTGAAATTTGGCGTGGTATCAACACGAAGTTCGTTTGCCTGCTGTTCGTCGTGGGTTTCATATCGTTACTGATCATGTTGTTTCGGCGGTCCCTGAACTGGCTCATATCCAGGTGGGGTTGATGCATGTTTTCATCATGCACACGTCGGCATCGATTTCGATCAATGAGAATGCTGATCCCGACGTGCCGCTTGATCTGGAACTGGCATTTAATGAGATCGCTCGCGAAGATTTTGTTTATCGGCACACACTCGAAGGACCGGACGACATGCCCGCTCATGTGAAAAGTTCGATGATTGGCAGTTCCGTGACTATTCCGATCAATAAAGGTCAGCTTTGTCTGGGAACCTGGCAGGGAATTTATCTTTGCGAGCATCGCAACCAGGGCGGCTCTCGTCGGATCGTCGTAACGATTCAGGGTGACGAGGACTGATCGCCTTTTCGATACATGCCCGGGGCAGTAAATATCCAAGTAAGAATAGAAACAGCCACGCGCAGGTCAGGCTTTGCCTCACGAAATCCACAACACTGTCCGATGGTGCGCGACGCATCACACCGCCAGGCAATGCCTTACCTGCACAACGGTTTAGAATCACGGAGCGGTTGATGGACGAGTTTACGAATGATGAACGGCCCGAAGTTCGTGAGCTGTCGTCACGACAAAGACGTGTGCTCGGCGTACTCATCGAAAAGGGCTTGACGACCCCAGAGTATTACCCGCTGACGCTCAAAGCGGTCATGACTGGTAGCAACCAAAAGAGCAATCGGTCTCCGGTCGTCGATTACGACGAAGACACTATTGAAGAAACGCTGGACCAGTTGAAAGAAGCAGGGCTGGTCGGTGCCCTGCACCCTGACAGCGGACGTTCACTCCGGTATCGACATTACGTCAGAAAACGGTATGAATTCTCGGAGCCACAGATCGCGGTCCTCGCTGAGTTGCTTTGTCGAGGAAGGCAGACGCTGGGTGAACTCCGAGGTCGAGCAAGCCGCATGGTCCCCATCGAGAACCTGTCGCTACTGAGAAGTGAGCTGAACGACCTGTTGAGTCGCGGCTACATTCAGGCAAGCGGCTCGCTGGAACGTCGAGGTGTTGAAGTCGACCACGCATTTTATCGGCCGAATGAAAATCGCGGCGTCATGCCAGCGATGCCCGTTGATAACACACTTGCCTCGACGTCTGCACCGCCTTCCGTGGCTCCAACCATGCATCCTCAGGTGGCAGCACCGGTAACCGACAGCGCAAAGGTCGACGAACTGGAAAGTCAGATTGCTGAGTTAGTCAGTCAGAACCAGGAATTGCGAGACGAAGTCAATCAGCTCCGCGGCACGATGAACGGGCTTCAGTTAAAAGTCGATAGACTCTGCCGTGACCTGGGAGTTTAGACCATGCTCAGACGCATTGTGCATGAATCCGAAAAGCTGGATTTATTCAGAGATTTCACTGGGATACCTTACGGTGCAGAATCCATGCACTTCAACAAACCAACACGGATCCGAATAACACCTGCATGAAACCTGTTATACTGACAGCACTGTTGGTCACCCTCTCATTCAGCCAAACCCAGGCGCGTGAACTGAGCGTTGATCCGGACATCGGTGACGATCAAAATGATGGTGTGACATCGCCGATTAAAACTATCCGGCATGCGATTCGAAACGCGAAGCCGGGTGACACTATTCATCTCAAGCCGGTCGTCTACCACGAGTACGCCGGGTTCTATAATACGCGGGGCCAACCGGGGAAACCGATCACTCTTAACGGGCATGGAGCCACGCTGGAAGGTTCTGATGCGATTGATCCGACGACGTGGACCGAAGTCTCGCCGGGATTGTTCAAGAACGACGAACTCCTGCCAACGTTAAATCTCGCGATCTTGTGGCGATGGTTTTTTCTGATCGATGGTAAAATCAATCGCATGGGAAGACTACTTAAAGGCAGAAGCGAACCGTTACGCAAGCCGGAAGAACTTAAACCGGGTGAGTGGACCTTTGTCGGGAATCACACAAAGTCCGAAGGAGGCTCCGACTCAGACAAAGCTCGCGGCTCGTTCTTCATCAAACTGAAGCCGGGACAAACACTTAAGCAGGCCAACATCCGATTTCCCGTTCGCTCAGCTGGTGTCCAGTTGAGCGGCGACAATGCTCATCTCGTCATTCGCAATCTGACGGCCACGCATCCCCAGAACGACGGTTTCAATATTCACGGAGATTGTCGCGACGTCATTTTTGAAAACATCTGCGCGATCGAATGCGGCGACGACGGGATTAGTGCGCACGAAACTGCACAGTACCGTGTCGACGGCTTCGTCTCGATCGGCAACGGCACAGGCATCTGTGACACTGGCAGCAGTAATACAGTTTACAAAAATATCTTTATCGCTGACTGCGTTGGCGTTGATCTCTATTTTCTGGACACTGGTCGTTACTCGGTCAGCAACGCCATCGTCTTATCATCCGCTCAGAAACCAATGGTTGTCGCTGGACGTGCCAGTGGTCATTGCACGCTGACAATCGACAATCTCTATCTTCGTCGAATCGGCCATCCAGTTCCTGCGGTCATCGCGGATCACTCGCGTGTGGCCGCCCGACACCTGACGCTCGACGACCTTGATCTGCGTGTTACTGGCGAGATGTCATACGACGCGTGTCTGATCAACGGTCAGCCGACTCCCGTCGATGCGAAATCGCCCGGTGCCGAACTTGAAAAACTCATTGAGACCGTCGTGCCGAAGTTCTACCAGTCCCGATTCCGCAACCGGTAAATTGCGGAAGTTTCGGTCGTTTTAAACTAGTCGCCGAAAGACAATCCTCATGAAGCTTCGGATTATCCTCGCCATCCTGACTCTGTTATGCGTTACGAGTCTTTCGTCGACTCATGCTGTGGACCAAGTGCTGTTTGTGTTTGATGATCATAACATTCCGTGGCGGCATAACCTGAAAGTCACTCTGGTTCAGGCAGACAAGCATCCTGACAACCCGGTTCTGCGTCGCGGGCCAAAGGGCGCACCGGATCACGGACACGCGATTCTGTACGGCACTGTTTTCAAAGACGGTGACACGTTTCGCATGTGGTATCTCGGAATGATTCAGACCGAGACAGAAAAAGGTCAATCGCCCGACTGGTGGCGGCCGATGTGCTATGCCGAAAGCAAGGACGGCGTGAACTGGACCAAGCCTGAACTGGGACTGGTCGAATTTGGCGGCAACAAAAAGAACAACATTTGCCTGATTGAAGGGTCCGTTCAGTCGATGACGCTGGTCAACGATTTCCTTTCGGTCCTGTACGAGCCGAACGATCCCGATCCGAGCCGTCGATACAAAGTGGCCTACATCGCTCACATGCCCTACGACGATATCAAGGGAGGCATGAGCAAGATCGGTGTCAAAGAACGTCGCGTCGCAACAACCATCTGTGCGACCAGTGCGGATGGCTTGAGCTGGCAAGTCGTTGGAGATCGGCCGGCCAACGCCGGTGGTGAGCGGTTCGAAGTATCGTCTCTCTATCGCTTCGGAGATTTTTACTACTCAACCGGGCAGCTTCTCTCGCCGTGGACCTGGCATCCGGACGGTAGCAGGACCGGCCGCACGACACTCGCCTTCCGGTCTCCAGACTTTAAGACGTGGTCGCAGGCAACGGCTCTCGCTTATTCACGCCCGGGACAACTTATAAATCCACCAGTTGTGGGTGAGCAGGGGCACATGGGCATGGGATTGTGGAATCGCGGCAACGTGATGGTTGGTCTGCACGGCATGTGGCAGGACGCGGCAACAAAAGCGGGAAAAGGAGAGAGCTGGAACAAGGGCGTCCACATCGATCTCGGCCTGGTCGTCAGCAACGATGGCGTGCATTTCCGCGAGCCAGTGCCCAATTTCAAGATCATCGCCCGCGGTGAACCGGGAGCGTGGGATGACGTCGCTTTGCTGCAGGGCCACGCCTTCGTCAATCACGGTGACAGGACAATGATGTGGTACTCACACTGGGACACAGGTGGCAAACTCAAGACGATGGAGATCGGTCTGGCGACGTTACGGCGAGACGGCTTCGGCTACCTGTCGGCTCAGGAAGAACATAACGACTCCGAGTTCATCACCAACTTCTTCGAACTCGATGAGAAGCAGAAAATTCATTTGAACATCTCGGGAGTTTCGCCCGACGCGCCGCTGACAATCGAACTGCTGGATCGCCGAGCCCAGCCGGTTCCGGGTTTCTCCACGACGGTTTCCACCAGCGGAATCCGTGTTCCTGTCGTCTGGTCAAGGCCAGCGCCCGCCAACCGAAAACGAGCATTGCGAGTTCGCTATCCCGTCGGCAGTCCAGCGCAGGTTTATGCGGTTTACCTCGCCGGGCAGAGTTCCCACTGACTATGGGACGGTGTTTCCACTGGCTGTGCCGGCGCTGGGATGACATATATCATCACTGCCTCTGCCCACTGTAACTGTCGAGAACACGATCCAAGCCTGCCTGTGCTACCTGCGCCTTCTGATAAGAAAACCAAATAGATAACGACTGTCAGCGGCAATACTGGATTCCCCATCATGAAGAATCTTTCGCTGTTCGTAGCTGTAGCTACTGTAGCCTTACTGGTGACTCATTGTCGTTCTGCTGAGCAAATTCCGCGATCAGATCGGCCCGTCCTTAAAGATCAGATCATTGGGCTGTGGATGATGGGGCAGTCTCTGTGCGACGGTACCGAGTCTTTGCCGATCGTCACACCGACCGATACGGGACGGGGAAATTACAGGTTCAAGCGGGGCATACGCACCTGGGTCTACGGAGATCACGCTGCCAGTCCGCAAGAGCGACCCGATGAACAGTTTTCCTTCGTGCCGCTTACCGCGACGAAATATGGTGGACTGGGTGAAACGATCGCCAATGGACTGGCGGATCATTTGAAAACCGGTTTGCTGGGAACTTCTCATGACCACGTCGAACTGGCAAAAAAAACGCCCCACTTCCTGGCCGCTTATGCTGGCCAGGGAGGTCGTTTTATCGATGAGCTTTCCAAGGTCGATCAGTCGACTGACCCGCGCACTCCGAACTCGCGACAACATGGCGGCGGCTATTACCGAACCAGTCTCGACGACGCTCGTCGTGCCAGAGTTCAAGCAGAGGCGATGGGCAAGGACTTTTCAATTGCCGCTCTGATCTGGATGCAGGGCGAAGCAAATGGTGGTCCAAGCGGTGGGATCGTGCCCGCGCGATGGAAAAAGGAACTCAACCGACCAGTCGGACAGCAATGGTATCGTGATCGGCTGATCGATTACCGCAGAAAATGGTCTAACGACCTGCGAACGATCACGGGGCAAGCCGGCGAGATCCCCATGTTTACCTACCAGACACTGGGCCCCGCTGGCGAAGCGCAACTGATGGCGGCCGATCGAGATCCCAATATCACGATGGTCGGGCCTCACTACATGGTGCCAAGTGCTGTCAACAGTCGCTACGCTGGGCGATATGGCGACCCTATCCACATGTCAGCAGACGGCGAACGCTGGTATGGCGAGCAGGTTGCCAAGGTCGTTCAGCGTGTCCTCAGAACCGGAGAGATCTGGCAACCACTGCGTCCACGCAAGGCATGGATCGCCCCGGATCGGACCAGTGTGCTGGTGGACTTTCGAGTACCGCGCCCGCCGCTCGTTCTGGATGACACGTTTATACCCCGTGAGGAGTATTCGATAAGCGATGGATTCCACTCGCTATACGGATTCCAGATCCGAGACGATGCCCGTGCAGTTTCAGCCATCAAGGCTGTCGAAGTCGAGTCACCAACGCTCATTCGAATCCGGTTGGCGATACCTCTTAAAGCGAATGCATCATACGCTCTCAGTTACGGCCAGCCATACGCCGGACAACTGGGCATCATTACCAACATCCGAAAAAGCCCTGCACTTGCCGACCAACCCACTACCGAATTGCTCATTGACGGAAACATCGGCAACCGACTGAAACCACTGCTAGCCGAAGGAGCATTTTATGTCACCAATATGCTTAGCGGCGACACTTACGCGCGAGCACCGATTCGCGACGTATCTGAAGCCAACGGAATCACCGTGCTTCACTTTGAGAACCGCGAACGTCGAAACAACACAGACTTCGCCGTCGGACAATCTCTGACCGCACTTCGTGGCTACTCCTATGGGAATCTGCGGGACTCTGATCCCGAAAAAGCTATCTATCGGTTCGCCGATTCAGCATACGGCACGCGTTCCGGCCAACCGTATCCGTTGTGGAACTGGTGTATCTTATTTGACCAGCTCCCCATTTCACCGCGAAGAACATCTCAGTGAAAAGATCCGTAGGGAAATGTCGTGCGAGCCCAGAGATAAACCAATCAGCGAGGCTCCAAGCATGCCACAATTCTATATAATCCGACACGTCCAGCAGTCTTCGGCCGAAATCCCAGCGTATTTCAATCGCTCAATTTCTGTTCACGCAACAAATTCGCAAGGTACCGTGCCGTTTCGTCTGCAATGACGTTGTAGCCGGCGAGATTTGGATGCCGATCGCCATACCATCCGGGCAAGTTCCCAAGGATTGGATCAAGTTCGTTGGCCATGATCAAGACGCTCGACTTGCGAACAAAGGGCTGTACCAACGTGTGGAATTTCTTGGGAATCTTTGCCAGCGGATACCGGCGATAGTTGAGCATGTTGTGGCCCTTCTTCAGCTCAGCAGCGTACCGTGGATAAATGTCGAAAACGTTGATTTTCTCTTTCTCTGCGACCTGCTTCACCAGGTCGTTGATCTCCTGACTGACTTCTTCATTTGCAAACGGAATCACAGTCATGGGAATCAACTGCGCTGAGGGATGGTCTATCCGAAGCCGATGGATCAGTTCATGAAAGTGCTTTGGAAACGCAGTCGTAAATTCATCCACCCTGGCGCGATCGTTCAATCCGTACCGGATGAAGATGTAATCGACTCCGGGAAGTTTCGCGGCATCACGATCGTAGCGTCCCGAATCGAACAGCCTGCGGATGTACTCACCGCTCAGGCTGGAGTTGATTACATGGCACGGTGGAAGGTCTGCTTCCGCTGCAAGTAGCTGTTCCAGGACTGTTTCAAGATGTGGCCCGGCGGGCTTCATCAGCCTCGGAATGCTGCCTTCCGTTGTGCTGTCACCAAGCAACAGAATCTGAACCTTCCCATCGTGCTCTGCTTTTGCCAGTCCCGCCAGAACGATGACCGTGATCAAAGCGATAAAAACTCGAGCCATTGGGAGACCTCGCAAAGGTTAGACGTATCAATCATGAGAGAAATAATTACTCAGTCGCAGCATTCTGCCCCGCAGTGTCGCTAACAACTCCTTCAGTCCGGCGTTCAAACAACGGTCGTGCAGCCTTAAGCACGTTGCCAATAATCCGGACATTTCTGGCACCGTTGAGCGAAATCGCTTGTTCCGTCGCTGTGATCTGATTGTCGGAAATGATGACGTCCTCGCCTGGCTGATTATTATATCGCGATTTGCCCCACACATAGATCCCGGTCGGATTGCTCGCTGCACCCGTAATAATGTTGCCGCGAATGGTTAAGCCCCTGGTATACCCAATCTGCATGACGGCACCGGTCTGTCCTCCGGACCGAACAATGTTGTCGCAGATCAGCAGGTTACTATTGCTGTTGCCAACAATTTTTCCGGTCACAATATTGCCTCGGATGATCATGCCGTCGACGCCTCCGGCCAGAATCGATTTGCGACAGTGATTGTTCTCGATGATCACATTCTTCAATCCACGAGCATGTTCGACGTGAATCGTCGAGCCTCCTGGTTTGACGGAATGTTCAAGGTCTCGACAACCGGTAACGAGGTAGTCGCGAGATCCGGGACTGCCACCCATCTGGATTCCCTGCCGAACAAAATTGCGGAGCGAGCAGTCGCGAACGGTGATGCTGCGGCAGTTGTATGAAAACGCCATGCAATCGCCGGAGAAATTCTCCGCAAAGACATTCAGCACCGTCACGTTCTCGATGATATGATTCTTGTTATAAAACCACAGTCCCGCGTTATGTTCTGGCGTCTCACCCTTAACGTATTTCGGATGCGTGTTTGAGCCGTCGAGATGCAGATCACGGATCACGACATTCTTCGTCCCCCCAGCGACTGGTGCGCCGATCATTCGCCAGAAGTTACTCTCGTTGGCACGAGCAGCGAACTTAAGAATCGATGCCGTTCCTTCGCCGCGGACTGTCGTATTCGGTGGCACTTCAAGGATCGGCGTCTCATTGTTGCGACGGGACAGGATGAACGTGCCCGCCGGCACAAACACCGTCCCGCCACCTGCCTGTCCACATGCGGTCAATGCGTCTTCTATGGCGGTAGTATCGTCGCTCTCGTCGTCCGGGGTCGCACCAAAGTGAATGATGTCAAAATCAGCGGCTGACAAACTGCTGGACACATTGCAGATCAGCATCAACAGAACAATCCGCTTCATGGGAAAGGCTTTTCTTCTGAACGTTGTCGACAAGCTGAATTCAACGAATATCATCGCAACTGGTTGTCCAGGTCGCTACGCACGAACAATTTCCCTCAGCGCGGGTTTAACCCGCGTCCACATACCAACTTGCCGACGTGAGCCACGTAAAGGACAAAAATTCAATCCGCAACAGCAGCTAAATGCGAAGTTAGCTTTCATGATATTTGAGCTCCCGCTGATGAACAACGAAAGTCAACTCTCATGTCCCAACTCCTGCTGCTCACGCTGTTTGTAATCGCCAAGTGCTACGCGCCGGCATGTGCAGAAATAACGGCCACTCCTTCTAACATTGTGCTGATTATGGCCTATGATCCGGAGCCCTTAGACATTGGATGTCATGGCGGAGAAATCCAGCCACCACATCTCGATCCGCTTGGCTCGCGAACGAATGCAGTGTACTCACATTTGGATCTGCAATTAGAAATCGACCCCGTCACAGAGACCGTCCGTTAATCCGAAGTTGGTGCGTACCCGTCCGGAAAATCAACATCCGCCAGATTGCAACGAAATAAATCAGCAGCCACCGGAGGTGCTGACCACGCGTGTCCGTGCAAAGATGCCTGTCTCATGGATATGCTCTCCATGCAGGAAACATGATTTCAATTGCGCAGACCAACCATCGCCACGCTTGCGAGCATCACAACCAGGACAACAACCATGCCGAAAAAGACAACGCAATATTCGCGCCGTCGATTTTTAAAATCCGCAGTCTCGGCTGCTGGAGCCGCTGTAGTGGCACCAACCATCATCCCCGGTTCGGCCATGGGGCTGAACGGTGCCGTTCCGCCGAGCGAACGAATCGTTGTAGGAGGAATCGGAATTGGTCGCCGTGGAGGCTACGACCTCGGCTGCTTCCTGCAGCAAAATGACGTGCAGTTCGTAGCGGTTGCGGACATCAAGCAGAAACGTCGCGGCGAAGTCAAGAAAATCGTCGACGACCATCACGGCAATGAGAATTGCGATACCTATCGTGATTTTCGCGAAGTTCTCGACCGAACCGATATCGATGCGGTCCTGATTGCCACCGGACCGAACTGGCATGCCACTGCCGCCATGACTGCCGCTAAAGCTGGCAAGGACATGTACTGCGAAAAGCCAGTGACGAAGAACATCTCACAAAGCTTGATCCTGGCCGACACAATGCGGCGCACCTCTAGAGTTTTTCAGGCTGGGACTCAGCGTCGAAACCTCCCGCACTTTGCGTTTGCCTGTGAGCTCGCTCGAACCGGAAAGCTCGGCAAACTAACGAAGGTCTATGCTCATCCCGCCGGCATGCAGGCCATGATGAGCGGATGGCTGGTTCCCGAAGAACAACCGGATAAGGACGTTGTCGACTGGGACATGTACCTGGGCCCCGCCGCCTGGCGACCGTTCAATAAAAAGTTGCTGGACGGCTTCAACTTTGAAAAGGGTGGCGGCTTCGTCGGCGCTTTCAGAGGCGGCGGAGTGCTGGAGTGGGGCTCCCATTGCGTGGACCTCTGCCAATGGGCCGTCGATGACTGTCTTCCGCCTGTCGAATACAACGCGAGGAAAGACGGCGAACTGATGGCAAGATATGAAAACGGCACGCAGTTGATCTTCCGCGAGAAGGGGTGGATTCCATTGGGCTCATGCCCTGTGCGGTTCGAAGGTGAGACCGGCTGGGTTGAGGCAGGTGACAGCGGCAAGATGGTTTTGAGTTCGCCGGAATTGCTCGCTGGCCGAGAGGTGGAAGAAATCGGCGGATACCCGGCCACTTTCCACGTCCGTGACTTTCTGGACTGTGTGAAGACTCGTCGTCAACCGAAAGGGAATGCCCAGGCAGCATGCAACGCACACATCGCCTGTCATGCCGCCAACATCGCACTGCTACTGGATCGTCAGGTCAAATTTGACAACGCCACGAACACATTCACCGACGATGCAGCGGCAAATCGCCTGCGTTCAGAGGCGTTGCGGGAACCGTGGAGACTGTAACCGAGTTGACCTCGGCGTATTCACCGACTCTGCGGACAACAATTTTAACAACACCCTCCTCCATGAACTGGAGACACAAAATGTATATTACTCCAAAAATCACCTGTTCGGCCGTATTGCTCGCGGCATTAGTACTGACTTTCACCCCATCGGCCCACGCTGTGGACGATGCAAACGCGGCAGCGGAAAAAGAAAAGGAACTGATCGCGGTGCTTCGCTCCGACGCACCGACAGCCGAAAAAGCAATCGCGTGCAAGGGGCTGGCCATTCACGGTTCCAGCAATGCCGTTCCAGATTTAGCAAGGCTACTGAAAAATCCGCAGTTATCATCATGGGCCAGAATCGCGCTGGAAGTGATTCCAGGCGAAGCATCCGACGATGCATTACGGAAAGCAGCCGACTCGCTCAACGGTCTGCTGCTGGTAGGAACAATCAATTCAATCGGCGTTCGCGAGGACCCAGAGGCGATAGATCTGCTGAAGAGGAAACTGTACGACACCGACGCCGAAGTCGCGTCTGCTGCGGCTGTGGCGATGGGGCACATCGGGAATGACGCTGCCACAAAAGCGCTGCGAGCTGGACTGGCCGCGGTGCCTGCCAAAGTGAGATCAGCCGTTGCCGAAGGGTGTATCCTGTGTGCTGAACGATTGCACAAAAAAGGCGACACGGTGGTGGCTGCAGAAATCTACGACGACGTCCGCAACGCCGATGTTCCCAAACAAAGAATTCTGGAAGCCACTCGAGGCGCGATTCTCGCAAGGAATCAGAACGGCATCCCACTGTTGCTCGAGCTTTTCCAGACGAACGATAAGGCGATGTTCCAACTCGCATTAGGAACGGTTCGCGAATATCCAGGTAACACCGTAGATCCATTTCTCCCAGAAGCGGTCACCCGCGCGACGCCCGAACGAGCCGTGCTGATCATTCAGGCAATGGCTGACCGTCCGAAGTATGTTGATCTGCCAGCAGTGCTGAAAGCCGCGGAGCAAGGCCCCAAACAGGTTCGATTGTCGGCGATCGATGCACTCAGACGTGTGGGTGATGGCTCCTGCCTTTCCACTCTGCTGGAAATCGCTGTCGGAGCTGACCCGGAACTGGCACAGGCTGCGAAAGTGACACTTGCCGATCTTCCGGGGCAGAATGTTAGTCGCGAAGTTGTCGGACTCCTGCCGACATCCAAAGGAAAAACTCACATGCTCCTGCTTCAACTGGTTGGACAAAGGCGCATCAATGCTGTCGAAGAAGTCGAAAAGGCGCTTGCCCATCGCGACAAATCAGTCCGCAGTGCCGCGTTAATTGCTCTGGGTGAAACGGTCTCACTCAAAAAACTGGACGTACTTATCTCACAGGTTCTCGCCCCACGGAATTCTGCAGACGCAACAGTCGCCCGGCAGGCGTTGAAAACGGCCAGTGTCCGAATGCCGGATCGAGAGGGCTGCGCCGCCAAACTCGCAAGCGCTTTACAACGATCTTCGCCAGGCTCGAAAACAGCACTTCTGGAAATCCTGAGCGATGTTGGGGGAAAGAAAGCCCTGCAGACTCTGGCGACGGCAGCAAAGAGCAAAGACCCACAGCTTCAGGATGACGCCAGCCGTCTACTGGGCAAGTGGAATGACCTCGACGTGGCCCCCGTTCTTCTGGACCTGGCGAAAACCGCCCCTGCAGAGAAGTATAAAATACGTGCACTGAGGGGTTACATCGGCGTCGCGAGAAAGTTCGCAATGCCGGAACAGCAACGCGTTGAAATGTGCCAGAACGCATTCAACGTGGCCACACGAACCGACGAGCAAAAGTTGCTACTGGACGTCCTGAAACTACACGCCAGTCCGCAAGGTCTCCGACTGGCCACCAAAGCGATGGGCACACGTGCGTTGAAACCCGAAGCGACTCAAGCCGCGCTGGCCATTGCTCAGAAGCTCGGTGGCAAGGGTGTCAATATGAAACAACTTCTTTCCGGTGCCGGACTCAACAATGTAAAGCTCGAAATCATCAAAGCGGAATACGGAGCCGGAGCCGCACAGAAAGACGTAACGGCGGTGCTTCGAAAGCGAGCAAGTAACCTGCCGCTAATCACGTTGGCATCGACAAGCTACAACACCAGCTTCGGCGGCGACCCGGCACCTGGAGTCATCAAGAAACTAAGGATTCAATATCGGATCAACGGTAAAGCCGGTGAGTCATCATTCGCAGAAAATGCCCTCATTGTTCTGCCCATGCCTCAATAAGCGTATTCAGAGCCGAATCACCAGGCTGGCCGACGGACTAAAAGCAGTAGTTACTAATCCCCTTCAGAAGGAACAGCATCATGCGACGACATTTTTCAATGTGGGCCCTCGCCCTTGCGGTCGGAACGTTGGTTACCACGGACAGTACGTCCGCTTCAGCGGCTGACGAGTATGACTATGATCTGGTTCATTCTTCGGTCAGCTTCAAAGCCAGGCACCTTGGGATAAGTTGGATTCATGGCAGATTCAATGACGTCGCCGGCAAATTTTCGCTCGACCGGGAAAATCCGACAAAGTCGACTTTCGCACTGACGATCAAAACGGAAAGTGTCGACACAGCCAACAAAGCACGAGACGCGCATCTTCGGCAACCCGACTACTTCGATACCAAACAATTCCCGACGATCGAATTCAAAAGTACAAGCACGAAAGTCATCAAAGGCGGATTCGAAGTGACGGGCAACTTCAAGATGCATGGGACGACCAGGAAGATCAAACTCGTGTTAATGGGTGGCAAGGAACATGACTTTGGAAAAGTCAAACGCGTTGCATTCTCGACAGAAATTTACCTTAAACGCAGCGACTATGGATTCGATAAAAATGCCATCGGACCAATCGGCGACGAAGCTTTGATCATGATTGATTGTGAAGGAGTGCGAAAATAGGTTGTTATCATGATTCCCGTGGCGGAGTCCGTGGAACGAAACAATCGATTAGTTTTGCAGTAGCCGCCTGCAGAACACTTAACAACAACCTGGCACGTGCTTTGCCTGATGCCTGATCCACAACTCTATTCTCAAGCGATGTTGACAACCGCCATCGTCAGTGCAGTTGCCATACTGGCGATGGCGAGCTTGAGACAGTCCGCAGGCATGACCTGGCTGAATTCCTTTTCTGTAGTGGGAATCGGCGTCGGTCTTTCTGTCGGCTATCGAGTACTGGCTTTGCAACTGGCCTGGCCTCCGGTCAGCAGCCTCGACCGTTTTTTAACGCTCGTCATTCCAACGGCCATCGCGATTGAACTGGTTGCTGGGTTTGACTCCGTCGCGACATGGTTCGCATGGTTCCTGCGGGTGAGCCTCGCCGCCGCTACACCGAGAATTCTGCTGCACGATTCTGTCTACCTGAGTGACTCCGACTTTACATGGTCGCTTTGGGAAGCCATCGCGATACTTACTTGTTGTGGCGTGTTGATGGCAGCCTTGTGGAGCTTACTCGCCTGGCTGCATTCGCGTTCTCCCGGAGTATCAGTTCCACTGGCGTTGAGCCTGACCGTTCAGTGCGCAGGAATTACCGTGATGCTGGCTGGTTATATCAAGGGGGGCGCGGCGGCATTTCCGTTAGCTGCGACACTCACGACCACAACCGGCGTCGTCTGGCTGTTTAAGAAACGTTCCGGAAATCCGACCGAAATTTGCGAGTTCGGCATCATCGGAATTGGAGTTGTCGGACTCTCCAGCCTGTTGATCATCGGACGATTCTTTGGCGGGCTGTCGACTTACAGTGCGCTCACCATACAGCTGGCGCCACTCCTCTGCTGGGCGACCGAGATACCTTACCTGCGACACCGAAACCGCTGGATTGTAGGCTTAATTCGATTGTTACTGCTGGTCATTCCGCTGCTGTGGATTCTCGCAGAAGCCAAGAGCGACTTCGATCGAGACATGGCCCCGCTGCTGACACGAGCGGCATGATTAATAGCGGCGAGCAAGCCGAAGGCGACGACTGCCAGCCGACCGGTCAAACTCTCAAAATGACTTCGCGTGAAATCAACACACCGCGTCTTGAGCACAGCTCGGTGTACTCCGAATGCATTAGTAGCGGCACCTGCCTCACAGACGCCCCGCTTCATCAGTTTGTCAGAATTGACGACGAATAGTGCAACACACACGGAAAGCCAATTCGGAAAACCGTGATCTACAGAACCAGGAAGCATGGTTGTGCAACTTAAGGTCCGGTGGGCTACACTCAGTTGGGCGGACGGCAAAGCACGAAGGCAAATATCGTTTTCTTCGTTTGCTTATGACTGTTTGCCGAATACCAGTTCCGGATAACAACAGATGCAAGGCGTGACGATTTATGCCCTCACACAACGAATTTCGAGGACAACGCGGCGGTGGTTTTGACCCCGACGACATTCCGTGGGACCAGGTTGCTAAGAAGATTAACCTGATCCTGATCGGCCTGGCAGTTGTGGCCGTGCTGCTCCTGGGTAAGTCGGCGTTCTATCGCGTCGAGGCGAGCGACGAAGGTGTGGTGCTCAGGTTCGGTCGAAAGGTGGCGACGGTTCCGCCTGGGCTACATGCCAAGCTGCCCTGGCCAATCGACAAAGTTTACCTGGTTCCCGTGCAGCGAATTCAATCTTTAGAGTTCGGTTTTGAAACGTCTCAGGCAGGCCGAAAGACAGTTTTCGCATCGCAGACTTCGGACGACCTCGCAGTCGCCGAGATGCTGACGGGAGACCTTAATCTGGGACACGTCGAATGGGTCGTGCAGTACCGCGTGAAAGACCCAATGGACTTTCTGTTCAAAGTTGGTGGCACGGGGAACGCCAACCTGACCAACTTGCCCAGCGGGGTAACTTCAGACGTCAATGCCGCTGTACCAGACACCATCAGTGACGTTTCCGAATCCGTGATGCGAAAGCTGGTGGGAGACTCCAGCATTGACTACGTATTGACGATCGGTCGGGAACAGCTCGCTGCTGAGGCGGAGCAACTGATTCAGGAGGAACTGGATAGTTTCGAGGCTGGCATCGAGATTATCACCGTCAAGCTGCAAACGACGTCTCCACCGACCGCGGCTGTGCAGGACGCGTTTCAGGAAGTCAATCGCGCCCGGCAGAAGAAAGAGCAGGTCGTTAACGAAGCACAGGGCGAGCGGAACAGCAAGATTCCCGCGGCACGCGGAGCAAAAGACAAGGCGATCGCTGAGGCCGAGGGGTATCAGAATCGCGTCGTTCTCGAAACGACCGGGAAGATCAGCGCGTTTCTCGCACAGCTCACCGAATACGACAAGGCTCCCGAAGTGACCCGAAAGAGGCTTTATCTGGAAGCCATGGAAGTCATTCTTGCACAGGCAGGTGACAAGACGATCATCGACGAATCGGTGCGTGGTGTGCTGCCGCTACTGAACCTCGACCAGAGAAGTTCGAAGCCTGCCGTCAAGACTGGAGTGTCACGATGAAGACAAAAATTGCAATCGGCCTTGTGGTAACACTCGTATTGGGCGTCATCGTTCTGATCGCAGGCACTTTCGTCGTTGAGGAAGGGCAGCAGGTCATCGTGACACAGTTCGGAAAACCCGTCAGCATTGTTCAGAAGGCAGGACTGCACTTCAAAACGCCATTTATTCAGGAAGCGTACTATCTGGAAAAACGGCTTCTTCCCTGGGACGGTTCACCCGAGAGCATGCAGACGAAGGACAAAAAACGAATCGACATCGACGTCTGGGCACGCTGGCGAATCAGTGATCCGATGACGTTTTTCGTGAAGGTCCGAAACGAAGATCGCGGACAGAAAATTCTTGACGATCTGGTTGATTCAGCGGTACGTGACGTGGTAGCACGCCACAACCTGATAGATGTTGTCCGCAAATCCAACGACGAATTGGTCTATGAGACTCAGGAACTGGAGCGGACTCAAGCCGACATTGTTGCAGGAAACGGACGGGACGACGTCGAACAGGAAATCCTCTCCGGCGTTGACCTGGAGGAATATGGAATGCAGCTGGTCAGGGTCCGTATCAAACGAGTGAATTACGTCGCGTCGGTTCGCGCGACCGTCTACGAACGTATGATCTCGGAAAGATTGAAGATCGCCAGGCTGTATGAGTCGGAGGCAGTGGAAGAGCAGAACGGCATCCTCGGTCAAACGCAGAAGGAGCTTGATCAGATCGAAGGCGAGATGGATCAGAAGTCTGCGGAGATTCGCGGCGAGGCAGACGCGCAGGTCATCCAGATGACTGCCGAAGCCTATGGCCAGTCCCCGGAGTTCTACGAGTTTCTGCGGAGATTGGAGGTCTTGAAGATGACGCTTAACCAGGACACGCGACTGATTCTCTCGACAGAAAGCGATCTGCTTCAGATGCTTAAGCAACCTGGTGGTCCAGAGTCGGCACCGTTACTCCCCGCGACTGTCAATCCATAAAAAGTGATGGGGCGTCTGTGCATGTCGCGCAGCTATGCTGAAGGGCCGTCTTCACTTCAGATAATCGCCATTTATACAGTCAATCAAGCCTGCCTGTGACCGAAGTCGCGACTGATCTTCCTTTGCGAATCACAGACTCACGATGGCCTTTGAGGTCGGACTATTCTTGAGACACTAAAACGACAGAATACACATCAATAGCCCGCCCACCGACGAGCATTGGTACGGTCAATGTGAGCGTGTCGCGGCCCGCATTCAGCGTCAGCATGCCAAGTTCCAGCGGCTTGAAGTCTTTCACCAGGTAATGAGACTCCGCGACGCGTTCCTTCGATTTATCCCAGAGGGGCGGATCGAAGACCTCTGTCACTGTGGCTTCGGTACTCGACTTACTTGCTGCAAGTCGGACAGTGGCACCGACGTTTGTCCGGGAGCAAGTGTAGTAGACGGTCGCCCGATACTGTCCTGACTTCCCGACTTCAATATCCCACGTGATGGAGTCATCGTCTCGAGTCCAGTTGGTAAAAAACGAATTATTCGGTGCCTTTGAACTGCGGCGGATCGTGCCGTGCGGAACACCATCTCGGGCCGGAAGCGTGGTCGATTCCGCATATCCCACGGTAAAGGGCCGATCGGCGTTGGCATTGAAATGTTCGGCGGCTTCCGCACGATGCGCCGCAACCGCTTCGCGCAACCGCCGGGTGACATCGGGATGGTCTTTCGCAACGTTGTCGTGCTGTCCGCGATCTTTCCTGATGTCAAACAGAGCGCCTCGTTCATCCAGGCGGAACTGCGCGGTCCGTACGGTCACCCGTTTTCTCCACACACTGAATAGTTCACGATCCGGCCAGTCAGCAGGCGACGTCGGATTGCGGAGCAGTAGTTCAGCAAAACTGCGTCCGTCCATATGTTTCGACGTTTCAGCTGAAACCTGAGTGAGAGCGGCCAGCGTTGGCAACAAATCGATAGCCCCGGCAACCTCGGTCAACGTTCGACCGGCAGAAATTTTCCCTGGCCAGCGAATCAGAAACGGAGATCGCAGCCCGCCCTCGTCGACCGACGCCTTCTTGCCCTTCATCCCATCGTTCCAGCGGAAACTATTGGGTCCGTTGTCGGAGAAGTAGATGACCATGGTGTTCTCACGCAGCCCGAGCGTATCGAGTTTGCTGAGGATGCGGCCGACGTTCCAATCGATATTTTCGCACATCGCTAACGCCGCGCGAGTCGCAGGAAGATCTTCCTTTTGTGGATTGCGATGTCTCATGGCTGGATTGAGGCCATCAAACTTCCTGTAGAAATCGTCCTCAACATAAAAGGGCGAATGAGGCGTGTTGAACGGCACGTAACACAGGAACGGCGTGTCGTGATGCTCGTCAATGAAAGTCAGTGCGTGATCGGTCAAGTCGTTCGGGAGGTATCCGTTCCCCTTCACTCGCAACCGGTTGTGATCCAAAGGCGGGCTGAAGTAGTGCCCCCAGTGTCCCGACGTGAAACCGTAGAACTCATCGAACCCGCGGTCGAGCGGGTGATAGGGTGACTGCGTGCCGTTGTGCCATTTGCCGAAAACGCCTGTCCTGTAGCCTGCCGCTTGAAACAGGTCGGCCAGAGTCGTTTCGTCAGGATTGAGTCGCCCTGCTCCTTCACTGACGCCACTTACACCGGTACGAAAGTGGTAACGCCCGGTCAGAAACTCAGCTCGCGTCGGCGCACAGACCGCACATACGTAGAAGTTCTCCAGCTTCGTTCCCTCTCTCGCGAGCGAGTCAATGCTGGGAGTCGCAAGGTTCGTATTACCATGACAGCTCAGGTCGCCCCACCCCTGATCGTCGGCAAGGAAGATCACGACGTTCGGCTGCGAAGGTGTCTCCGCCGCCTTAACCACAACCCCGCAGAGCACGGCGACGGCGACGACTGCTGGAGCTGTTTTTACGATGCCGATTCGGTCGACCATGGGCGTCCTTGATTTCTGGCGTATGGGATTTGCGGAGAGCAGTCGATTCAGTTGACGGATTCTGAATTCTTATAGCCAAACACAATGTCGCGAAATTCCTGAGCACCATGAACGTGCTCGGTTTCGGGCTCAAATGCTTAGGTTTCATTCCATGTTTCACTTCCGTCGCCGCTCCGTAGCATGTTGAAGCGGCGGCGTTCAATGCTGATGTGTGTGCTGCCGAACGAGGCCACGATCTTTCCAAACGGCATACCCTGCGGGAGATCACGCCAGGCCATCCCGTCTTTGCTGGCGCACGCGGAATTTCTTTCCACCAACCAGAACTGTTTACCGACCAGACTCAGCGTGGCATGTTCAACACCGGTTGGAAAGGGTCCGTCCCAGTTGTCGCCAGCATCGGCCGAGAGAAAGACGTTGGAGCCAGTCTTGTCCGCGATGGCCACAAGTTCGCTGCTGGATACGATACCACTGCAGGCATCGCACTTTGCATTGAGCAGTTGGGGTTCGAGCCACTTCCACATTTTACTGAAATTTTCAGAAGCGTCGAGATTTGTGAAGGTCGGATTCTCCGTTGACCGGTCATTACCGAACTCGAGGAACCGACCACTGGCATCGCCACAGTAGATTCGGTCCGACGTGGTGAGTTACCAGTTTGCGAGTCCGCGGACCGTTCTTGAAGTCACACAGGGAGAACGTCGTGATTGATTTCCCAAAGTCTACCGTCGCGCCAATCGTCATATAGCCGCCCGTGACAAAGACGCCGTTACCCACTGCAATGCACCACGTGCCGGGCATGATCGTCGAATCAGAGGCAACCCCTTTTTTTTATGCCCTTGAGGTGTGTCTGGCCATCGGTGAGGTGTCTCCAGTTCACACCGTCCTCAGCGGGGAACCCCAGCCGATCGGCACCACAAACACTCCATTGGTATACGCTTTCGCTTTTGTGGCCCAGGGACTGTGATCTGATCCGGCAATTCCCAGAATACCTGTTTCCAGCTCTGACCATCATCGCGTTAAAGCAGAATTCGCCCGCCGTGCCCAACCGCCACAAACACCAGTGACTTCGGATCAGGCTTGAAGTCGCTGCCGACGGGAATGTCCTTCCGACGTGAGAGAGCCGCCTCAACAAATGCGGCCGGCGGATCGGCGGCGTCCAGTTGAGAGAACTCAAATCAATCAGCGAAAGGATCGACGCGATGGATCTCATCGAACTTCTCAGGTTGAGATGTTTCCAGTTTACCTGCACCACATCTCTATGAGAAAATTCTGAACTAACAAGGCACCAGAACCAGGACGCATGGAAGACTCACACTGATGCGAACACTCCTACAACCATCCAACGAGCCTGTATCAACACCGACCGGACCACTCTCCCGAAAATCGCAGAACCATAAGAAACGCTTAGTTATCCCTGCCGTAGATGGCGAAAATGAAATCGGACTTATCAAGATCCGGGCCAGCGACCATTTCTGTCCAGTAAGTTCTGATTGACTTTAACGTCCACAAAATTGCTTCCGGCGCAACGATGACATACTTCTTTTCCGGTTGTAGATTTACCGATCGCATTGATGGATAAGACGCAACGAATTTCGGTACACCCTCGACAAAGAGTGCTTTCAGATCTTTGCCCGTGATCTTTGCTTTGAATGTAGTCATTCTGTAGTTCCGAAATCGGAACTGGTCCAGATATTTCGGAGCGCTGGAACCACTTACCCACGGTCCGACTCCGAAACCTATAGCAAAATCCGCTTCGGCTTTGGCCTGCATGAGCCGTAGTTTGGCAACGTGGATACCGTCTTTCAGAACCTGTTCGGATGGAATCGTTGTGGTACCGGTTGGTGTTTTCCATTTCCAGCCATGCGTGAACTGTCGTCTGATCGGCATCGCGAGCGTCGGCGAACTAATCTGCAGGTCCGGGATGTTGTGGGGGTTGCGACCGCTTGACCCGAGCAGCAGATAGCTTGCTGAGCGTACAAAACGATCTATTTTATCTGTGGGAATCTCATCTCGCCAGATGATATGGACAAGCCGCTTCGGTGCCTGCGGATTGAACGTCGTCAACAACATTGAGCTCGTTTCAACATCAACTGGATCGTACCCGTCGACGACAAACTGGCGTGCCGCGTTCACCGTGACCGGAAGTCCGTCGGCCAACTGTCGAGTCACTGTGTTGTACATCGGACCGCCGAACAGGATCAGGTTGCGATGCTGAATGTCTTCGTTTGTCACGTCCTTATCCGCCTTGATCGGGACGCGACCGGTGATCATGTCGCCTCCGAAACCACCGAAAAGAACGATATTGCGAGCAGCCATCTCCAAAGAATGTCGGTTCGCTTCAAGTCCCTCGGTCGGAAATACAATCAACAGAGGCTCGCCCGAATACAAATTGCCGACGGCTCCCGGCACGTATGGTCTTTTTTCTATGGTCGGTGGATTCCACGAACTGCCCCTCTGCCAGGTACCATCTTTCAACTGAAAGGTCGCCTTGCCGGCTTGAGGTGCCCCAAGCTCAATCTCATTTGCTTCTAACACGACGCGCAGCGTCTTTGACCTGTCAACCGGGAGATCGTCGAGGTTCAACTCGATGACCTCAATGTTCTGCAGATTCAAATTGACGCTCTGGCGTCCGTCTTCCTGCGCGACTCTGGCGTCGATGTTCGCACGACGATGTGGGTCGATGAATCGTCGGATCCTGGCCCAATAGATCTGGCCGTTCTTCGTAGTATCACAAGAGTAAGTGATGACGTCTGGACTGGTGGGACGACGCTGCTCAATAAACCATTCTTCAACGGGATATGGATTGCGAATGCCGTGCCCATCATTCGGAAACTCTTTGTAAATGACCGGAAACCCGAGCTGTTGCAGGCGACTGACCGTATAGCGACCAAAGTCAACCGGTTGAGACGAGTCTCTGGCACCGTGCTGAATCAACGACGGCAGGTGACGGAAGTTTTCGTAATAGTCATCACCGGATCGGCCAGCTTTTGGAGCCAGACAGGCAAATAGATTGGAATATTTAGACCCTAGATCCCAAGTGGCGTTGCCGCCCATTGAATGACCGCCAAGACAAATTTGATTCGGTGCGATGGGATACCACTTCATCACATGCCGGATGGATTCCAGAACATCCACTTCGCCCAGGCCGAAAAAGGATATGTCTCCACGCCCCCATGGCCTGATTTGAAAATAATCCGACTGCCTGGCTTTGACTTTGCTGGGTAGTGGCCGGCCACCGTTTCCGTGAAGATTGACATAAAGAGGGTACGACCGCTGGGGATCAAAGTCTTTGGGAATGGACATCGAGAAGCGCTGGCCCGTGCCGTCTGCGCGGCAGAAGTAGTACCCCCACAGGCTATTGCGTTGCCGGGCAAAGTAGTCCTCGTCTCGGTCTACGGCCCGCAGCATCTCAACCAGCGTTGACATGACTTCAATGTCGTTCGCACTACTCGGAGGCGGCGTCTGTTCAAACAGATTAAGGCCGGCCGCCGCAAGGCCTCGATGTCGTTCCAGATTCGGAGCGTCATCCAGATTCGCCCACGGTTCATCCAGCTTGAACATCTCTCGATAATGCACGCGATTGTCGTATACATCCTTGAACGAGCTGATTACCTCCGAGTGTGGCAGGGAGACAGAGTTAACCTGCTCCCCATCCACAAACACGCCCAGATCTACGTACGGACGCCCCATTACGGCAGGTGGCAAAAGTACTTTTGCTGTGGAACGTCCCGGCGACTCTGTTCCACTGAGTATTCCCTCACCAAGAATTGTGCTTCCCTGCCTGACGGTCACGACTTTGCCGGCACGCTCCGGCGTCGCCCAAAGTCGCACGAATGGCTGGAACAACTTCATGTCGTACTCGCCCAGTGACGTGATTCTCAGTGAAGGCGTCACGTCATCGACAAGACGAACATTGTGCATCGCGTTGGTAGCGTAGCTGGCACCCTTCGCCGGATAGAAGATCGACATGTAGCGTTTACGACGAGAACCCTGGTCTTTGTCGTTCACCCAGATCTGAAACGCCAATTTCGTTCCGGAAACGCCTTCTGTTCCGATACTGGACCACGGCGCAAGAATCTCCATGCGGTACTTGTTACTGCCAATCCTTTCGCGGCAAACTCTCAGATCGGATGGCAGACCTTTGGTTGGACCTCGCCGCAATTCT
>CALGTK010000301.1 GCA_937904325.1 uncultured Planctomyces sp. | reverse complement strand
TGGGCAAGACTGAGAAGGAACTCACAGAAGCTCGAGTCCCCTACGAAGTCGGCCATTCAATGTTTAAGAACCTGGCGCGAGCACAGATCGACGGCAAGCCGGTTGGAATGCTAAAACTACTATTCCACAGGGAGACTCTGGAAATCCTGGGCATCCACTGCTTCGGCACCAGCGCTTCCGAGATCATCCATATTGGCCAGGCAATCATGTCAATGCCTGCACCACACAACACGCTGGAATACTTCACGCGGACAACGTTCAACTATCCAACAATGGCCGAGGCTTATCGCGTCGCAGCATTGAACGGTCTCAATCGCCTATGACCGGATTTATATCCAGTTAAGCAAAGAGTTCTGTCAGCGGTGTGCCGCCATCAACGACGTGTGTTGGTCGCCCCTGGGAATCAGGCACGCGCAGTTCCGGGTCGATGCCGAGTGCGTGGTAAATCGTCGCGGCCAGGTCTTCAGGGCTCACCGGCGGAGTCACTGCGTAGGCCGCGTCACGGTCAGTTTCTCCGAAGAGCCTGCCGCGCTGAATGCCGCCTCCGGCAAGGACCGCAGGGAACAAAGTACTCCAGTGATTGCGGCCCCAACTGGCGTTGGCTTTGGGAGTCCGGCCCATCTCACCCATGCAGACAACCAACGTTTCATCAAGTAAGCCTCGATCGTCCAGATCGGTCAACAGCGTTGAAAGTGCCGCATCCATCGTCGGTAACAGGTTCCTCTTCACGTCGTCGCTGTTGCGATGCGAATCCCACGAGTAGCCATCCACACAGTCGTAATGAACGGTGACGAAACGCGATCCGGCTTCGATCAGACGGCGAGCCATCAGCGTCGACTGCCCGAATAAATGCCGGCCGTATGTGTCGCGAAGCTTGTCGGGCTCACGACTCAGATCGAGTGCGTCCCGAGTTCGCTGAGAAGAGACCAGCGAAATCGCCCGCTGTTGAAACTGGTCGTAAGTCTGCACTGATCGCGCCGGGAGCTGATTGACGCCGGCATCAAACTGGTCGAGCAACGAACTTCGGCGACTCATCCGGTCAATCGTCAAAGCATCGTAATTGACGAGGCCTTCGATCTGAAAACTGAGTTCTTCGTCGGTGCAGTCTCGCCAGTAAGGGTTATCCTTGCTGTCACGTTTCTCGATACGTGTGTTGACCGGGTCAAAGCCTCGGCCGAGCCAGCCGCCGGTTTCACCTGGCCGTCGAAGTTGAACCCGATAGTCCTGCAGTCGTCCCAGAAAGTTCGGCACGACGACATAGCTCGGCATGTCTTTGGCATGATTTGCCTGCCGCTGAGTCAGGTACTCCACAACCGACCCCATCGCCGGCCAGTCCTTTGGCGTCACGTTGAAGCCACCACCAATCGGCACCTGCCAGCGATGTCCCGTCTGAATGTAGTGCCCGCCGCCGCTATGGTCGTTGAAGTCGTGGCTCATCGTCCGCACGACGGTTAGTTTGTCGGTCACCTGCGCCGTTTTCGGAAGATGTTCAGAAATCAGCAGGCCCGGAGTTCGACAGGCAATCGGCTTAAACGGTCCCCTGATTACTTCCGTCGCATCCGGCTTCATGTCGAAGGTCTCGTGCTGAGCCGGCCCTCCGAACAAAAAGAGGAAGATCACATGCTTCGCGCGAGCATTTTGAAACGGCTGCGACGCCTCGGCCGCCAGCAACTGCGGCAGGTTCAGCCCCAGCAACCCGGCACCGCCCGCCTGCAACAGATGCCGCCGCGAAACGCCCTCACAGGTGCGTTGGCGACTTCCCAGAATTCCGAGCATAGCGACACTCTCCGAGCCTCAGACCGATCGTTACTACGAGGCTTTCAGTATATTCATTCGGCCGAATTGGTGAATATCGTTGCTCCCTGCAACGAACACGAAATCACAGAAACTTCGGCGTGATCCACCGCGGAAGAAACAGCACGAATTCTGGAAACACAATGACAATCACCAACAGAACCAGCATCGGGACCAGGATGATCGCGACATCTTTCAGAACATCGACAACTTTGACTTCACCCAGTGAACACGAAATCAACAGGCATAAACCGTATGGTGGCGTAACAAGCCCGAACGCCAGCGAGATAATGCCGATGATTGCAAAGTGAATCGGGTGCATGCTGACATTGACAGCCAGCGGCATCAGTACCGTGCCCAGAACGATGATGGCCGGAATCGCATCGATGAACATTCCGACGAACAGGAACGCCAGAGCGATTAGAAATCCGGTCGTCATCGGCCCTGAACCCCAGCCTGCGATGACGTCCACCAGCGCCTGCGGGATTCGATAGTAGGCCAGCAGCCAGCCAAACGCCGACGCCGTCCCGATGCAAAACAGCGAAATCGCCGCGAACCGTGCTGAGTCATAAAAGACTTTTGAAAAGTCCTTCAGCTTGAGCGATCGGTAGATCACTCCGCCAAGCAGAGCTGAATAGACAACGGCCACAACCGACGCTTCGGTCGGAGTGAACAGGCCGCCCACGATTCCGCCGATGATGATGGCCGGTGTCACCAAAGCGAGACTCGCACTACCCAGGGCCCGTAAGAATTCTTTGAGCGTCGTCCGCTCGTACACCGGGTAATTTCGACGCCTGGCGTAGGCCAGAACAGTCGCCATCATCAGAAGTGCGATCAGACATCCGGGCAGAATGCCGGCCATGAACAGACCGCCAATCGAAACTGACATCAGTCCGCCCCACACAACCATCATGATGCTCGGCGGAATGATGACACCCATCACCGAAGAGCACGCCGTGATGGCCACAGAGAAACTGGAGTCATACCCCTGCTTCTTCATCGCCGGAATCATCAACGAACCAATCCCTGCGGCATCCGCCGTTGACGATCCGGAGATCCCGGCAAACAGCATGCTGACCATCACGTTGACATGCCCCAACCCACCGGGCAAATGTCCGACAGACGTCTGAGCCAGCTTCACCAGTCGCTCGGTAATGCCAGCAACATTCATCAGATTCGCCGCTAGAAGAAAGAACGGAACAGCCAGCAAAATGAACGAGTTGTACGACTTCCACATTTCGCCAATTAATAGAATGGGAGTCAGTCGATCATCGAGCAGCATCATGGGTACGCAGGCCAGTCCCAACGCGAACGAAACCGGAATTTGTAAAACTATCAGCACACCAAACGTGCCGAACATGATCACCGCAGCTTCACCAGGGCTCATGATTCCGTTTCCTGTCCATTGAGCGAAATCCGCCGCACGTCCACAACGATTCGCTCAATAAGAAACAAAGCCCAGGTCACCCCCGCCAGCGGAAACGAGACGTAGATGCTCAGCATATTGATGCCGCTCATTTCGGACGTTTGCATCAATCCAAATCGAGCAAACTCTGTCCCGTACCATACAAACACAAACGCCATCAGCATCATGGCCAGATGCACAATCAGATTGCCGATCCCCTGCTGTCGATCCGTTTCTGCGGGCGGGAGCAAATCGACTTTGAAATGTGATTCATCGCGCACTGCGATCATCGAGCCGATCATGATAATCCAGACGAAACAGAACCGGGCAACTTCTTCTGTCCAGATATATCGAGGGATGATCCCGGTATAACGAGAAAGAATCTGCAAAAGCACCGGAACGATCATTAGCGCCATCAACAGCGTTAACAGGACCTTAAGTGTCCAGAAATAAGCGTCCAACGAGGACCGGGCAACTTTGGCGATCGTTGTCATAAGGCAGTTGGAACTTCACAAACACTGATTCGATTCGTATCGGTCGCCGAAATCAATGACTCGGCACATCGCCATCGGTGTCGATTCGTTTGCTACAGTGCGTTGATACGTGCCAGAATTTTCTCGGCCTTGATTTCCCGAGCGTATTCAACCTTGACCGATTCGGCCAGCTTCAACAACTCAGCTCTTTGAGTGAATTCATGTGTCCGCAATTTGTTGTCCTGCTCAAGCTCAAAAAGGATCGCGGCGTCTTCGGTAGACTCAAGCTGCCGGCCAAAGACTCCGGCTTCGCGACCGGCTTTGACAATCGCTGCCTGCAGATCCTCTGGCAGTCGTAGAAACGTCTTCCTGCTGAAACACAACGGTCGCACGGTGATCGCGTGCTGCGTTTGCGAGATCTCCGGGCCTACTTCGTAAAACTTCATTTGCTGAAGTCCAGCGGCCTCGTTCTCTGCAGCGTCGATAACGCCAGTCTGAATGGCGTTGTAAACCTCGCTATACGCAATTACTGAAGGCGACGCGCCGATCGCCTTGAAGATGCGAGTCTGAATCGGAGCCCCCATCACCCGCATGCTCAATCCCTGAAGTTCTTCCATATTGGTGATTGGCTTGTTGACGATCAAATTACGGACCCCGCCCCCAGCGTAGCCAATCAGCATGACGTCGGCTCTCTCAGCAATTTCGTCCACGATCGGATTTAGAACGTCGCTATCGAGCACCTTGTTCCAGTGGTCGATATCGCGAAACAAAAACGGCATATCCATCAACGGTGCCGATTCGGAAAACGTCGACATGTGCGCCGGCGAAACGATTCCGTAATCCACCGAAATCCCCTGACTCATGTAAGCAAAGTAGTCTTTCTCCAGACCGAGTTCGCTGTTGAGATAAAGCACGAACTTGATTGGCTTGCCGTAGTACTTTTTGACTAATTCTTCGAACTTGCGAATCGTCTGTGTAAATGCGTGATTTTCTCCAAACTGAACCGCCCCCTTTAGCGTGAGGACCTCCTGCGAAGCGACACCCGATTCGTTTCCTCGATTCCCGTCCGCGCGAAAAACCACTGAAGCCATCATTCCGACCACGGGAACAACCAGCAAAGCGATGATGAGAGGCTGCTTCATTGAAAGT
The DNA here is from genome assembly GCA_937904325.1 of uncultured Planctomyces sp. Taxonomy (GTDB): domain Bacteria; phylum Planctomycetota; class Planctomycetia; order Planctomycetales; family Planctomycetaceae; genus JABMPE01. The sequence continues at coordinate 640 of CALGTK010000301.1, read as the reverse complement.
TTCCAGTGATCAACGGCGACGAGTCACGGGGTACATCGATCGGTTCAGCATTCACCAGGACCGAACGCACGTTGCAGAGTTGCGTCAGCAAAAGACTGAATGGCAGTCAAATCCGTGAGCAAAACTCTACACGATCTCCGCTTTCGGTACACCGATCAGCCAACACGACGACGCGACTAAGGAGGACACCAGAGAAACATGGAACTCTCAGAATATCCAGCTCCTGAACAGAAACCAGGTCCATGGCGCATTACGCAGCAAAAATGGACTTGTTCTGGACGAAGCCTTTTCTCAATCGAACATTCCGGATTGTCGCTTATTGAGACTAAGGCCTGGTGACTCGGACTGGCCGGACTCTGTAAGGCTTCAGTACAACTGCGTCAACGATATGTCGCGATTCATCACCGACATCTTCCAACGCTAGCCGTATCCGCAGCACCGGTTGGGATCGTAATCCGCAATCCGTCATTGAAACCGGCGTAGCCGGAACTCGTGCTGAAGAAGCTCAGACCTTCAGCGGCGTCATCCAGAACTTTTCAGCTGCAAGGAACTCACGTGATCAAGAACCTGACGTGGCGGTTCGATAAGCTTATCCAGACGGTCGATGCGTTTCTGGAATCCGTTGTTCTGTTGCTCACGG
>CALGTK010000300.1 GCA_937904325.1 uncultured Planctomyces sp. | reverse complement strand
CGGGTCGGGCTCGATGAGCGGCGGAGAATGAATCCGACTCAGCTTGACGAAACGCTGACCAGACTCCGCAATCGAGGCACTCCGATCGTGGCAGTTTGTGCCTGTGCCTGTGCGACACCGATCGGAGCGTTTGATCCACTGCCGGAAATTGCTGAGGTCTGCCAGCGCCACGAAGTATGGCTGCACGTTGACGCTGCTCACGGTGGAGCCGCATGTCTGAGCGGCAAATACAGGCACCTGATTGCGGGGCTGGAGCAGGCAGATTCCGTCGTCGCAGACGCTCATAAAATGATGTTTGTACCGGCACTTTGCGCGTTCGTTTTTTACAAAAATCGAGATCACCGGTTCGAAGCGTTTCGTCAGGACGCGCCCTATCTGTTCGATACGTCATCACCAGGACTGGCCGAATACGACAGCGGCATGCTCACTCCCGAATGTACCAAGCGAGCGGCCAGCTATGGACTATGGGGAGTCTGGTCGCTATTCGGTCAGCAATTATTTTCGGACATGATCGACCACACGTTTGACCTCGGCCGCGTATTTTATGAGAAGCTGGTTGACTCACCGGACTTCGAACCGCTGCACGAGCCGCAGTGCAACATCGTCGCGTTTCAGTACGTGCCGGATGCGTTAAGGGACGCACAAGCTGAAGAACTCAACCGCTTCCTGCTGGAACTGCGACACGATCTGATTCGATCGGGCGAGTTCTACGTCGTACAGGTAAACATCGACGGCAGGCAAGCGCTGAGAGTTACCATTATTAACCCACTGACGGCGGCCGAACATCTTGACGGACTAATGGACGCAATCCGCCGAACAGGTCAGCAAGTATTGGTTGCAATGGACTGACGGCCCCAGCCAGGCCGCGACACAACGAATGGGACAGGCCAGTAGCAGAGAACATGATGTCACGTTTCACGGTTGTCCGTATTGATCACAGAAACTGAATCAGGCTGAGCTGAAATCCCTGGCCGGCGACCTGGTAGGTTGCCTGCAGAACCTGTTGCTGGGCGACGAAACTGGATAGTACTTCAGCCAGGTCGGCGTTGAACTGCTTTGACAAATCCTCGTTAATCAGCACTTCGTCATCGAGCAACCGGTTTTCCACGGCTTCCAGAGTTTGTGCCCGAACGCCCAGCTCCCCAAGAGCCTGGAATAATCGATCTGCTTCCGAGTCGATCTGATCACTCAGCGTATTTAACGCCGCGTCATCTCCAATCAACAATGCATGCTCAAGTGACGTCAAAGCGCTCAGCAAGCCGTCAGACTTCTGAGTGTTTACGTCCTGACCAGTCAGAGCAGCGGTTGGGCTTGCTTCCGTACCCGCGATTCCCAACGCAAGGGAAGTGCCACTTTCAGCGATGATCAGCGGCCCGGCACCTGACGTGTCGGAAATCGAAATTCCGTTTCCGACAAGATTCAGACTGGCGGTCAGTGTGCCTCCTCCTGCCGCACCGACAGCATCAATCACATCCTGAATTGTCTGAGCCGCCGACAAGTCAACTGAAGTCAACGAGCCGTCTCGACGTGTGATCTCTAAAGCGCCTGCGGCCTGAAGTTGCGCGCCGGCCCCTGTGTTAAGGTCACTTAGCAGCGTATCTCCGGTCAGCGTTCGAATGCCGAGAGCCGTTGCGACTCCGCCACCGTTTTCGCCAATAGAAAATTCAGCACCGGACAGCCGACTGACGATAGAAATTCCGGAGCCGTCAGCACTCACGTCAGCATCCAGATTAAGCCCTGCCAGGCGAATCTGATTGAATAAATCCTGCACGGTATCCGACGAAGAAACGTCGACGACTGCTGATTTCTCGCCCACGCTGATCAGTAGTCCCGTGCCTGCTGTTGGCCCAATTCCCGTACCGTTGTTGAGATCCGCCAGGCGGCTGTGAATTGAGACCGCAGAGTCGAGATCTCCCCCTGCAATCTGCGCCGTCGCGACGCTCGTAATTCCCAGATCAGATGCGACACGTGAACCAACAACGTCCGTCACGGCGACCGTGCCGCTTGAGGGTGTCAGACGTAACCCGGACGGCGAGGCTGGATCAATATCAACAGAAACCGTCAGAGCCTGGCCAGCGAACGCGTCTTCAACAAACGTCTTTACGTCACCAATCGTTTCGGCCAGTAAAAGATCAATAGTCCTTGTAACAGTCGTCCCGCCGTCCTGCAGCGTGATGTCAAAGCTGCCGAGTTCAAGCCCCGCTCCGCCGTGAAGCTGCGATAGTCGAGTCTCCGTCGCCAGAGAAACATTCAGATCGTCGCTCTCAACGGTTGTCAAAACATTGAAAGCCGATTGCCCATCGAGGTTGTTGACGATCTGCTGCCCAAGATCGATGTGCGAGCCGATCTGTTGCGAATTTCCCGAGTAGAGAACGTCGCCGCCTGTCAGTGCGAACGGCGCAGAATCGGTCTCTGCCCCCGCGAAGAGAAACCGTCCACGGAACTTTGTATTCGCAGAATTGAGCACTGTGTTGATGAGCCCGCTAACCTCAGTTGCAAGCCCTCGTCGTTCGTCTTCCGTCACTGTTGAACCGAAGCCTTGCAGAACGATGCTCTTTGCCGAATTGACGACATCAGACACGCTGCTTAAAGCATTTTCAGTCGCGCCAAGTAACGAACGATCAGTCTCAACGTTCGCCTTAAACTGCTGCTGCCGTTCAAGCCGAGTCTGAAGGACGATCGTGTTCAACGCTGACGATGGGTCTTCACTTGGCACCAGATACTGCTGACCTGTCGTCAGTTGGTCTTGAAATCGCTGGAGCTCAAGCTGACCGTTCTGAATCTGTTGATTCAATCGGCGAAACGAGAACGAATTCGGCAACCTGCCGGGGAGGAGTGGGCCAATGCTCATAACAACGCGTCAACTGCTTTCGACCTGAGGTTTGAAACTTAAGCCACGTCAGAGCGTGACAAGGATGTCAAAGAGTTCATCAACAGAGCGGATCACTCGCGCTGACGCTGCGTATGCCTGCTGAAACTCGATCAATCGCACGGCTTCTTCGTCGAGACTGACTCCAGAAAACTGCTCCCGCTGGCTGAGCAAAGACTGGCGAAATTGGTCGAGCCCAGATGCCTTCGCCTTCTCAGCAGCAGTCCCCTGTGCAACTCCCGAGACAACTGTCTGGTAAAAATCGTCAATCGCCGCGCCGCCTAGCTGATCAACCGGCTGCTCAAACACAGTCGCAAGCTGCAGCATGTTGCGGTTGTCCGAGGGCCCGCCCCCCTGGCCTGTCGCCAGAAAATTCTGGTTCTGTTTGATCAACGAATTGATGCCAATATCGGTTGAGCCAGAACCAGTAAAGAAAGTGTTGATGCCAAGTGCCGCCAACGCGCCACTGGAGTCGTTTCCGAACCGCAGCTCGAAATTCGGATCGGCGTCAAGCTTCAATTCACCTGTCGTTGTAATCGTGGCCGTGACATTTGCCTCAGCGTCAATCGCCGCTCGAAGATCCTCCAACGAGGTATCGTCCCCACCGATGCCGTCGAGATCGATTCGAATCGTCTCAACCTGAGTGATGCCGGTCTGCTTGTTGGCAACTTTCAGCTCAAAGCTACCGTGGTTGATGGTGCCGGGAAATTCGACATCGCTCAACACGGCATTCGTATCGTCAACCCGGCTCGTCGACGTGACCGTTGAGTACCCTTCCAACCCCTCACCAGAAGAATGAATCTTGTTAAACGCAGAAATGAGACTGCCTGTCAGTTGATCTAGATCATCGACGAAGGTTCCAAGAATCTCGTCGCGGCCGTCAATCACTCCTCGAATCTCGCCGCCAGCCTGCGACAATTGATTTTTCGTCTGCGGGAACCGAACTATGTCAATGTCAACCCCGCGATCTACGACGGTAGCCGTCTCGATGTGTTGCCTGTGCCCCGAAAACAGAACGTATTCACTTCCGCTGTAGACATCGACGTTGCCGCTCTGTTGTTCCGAAAAGCGAACGGGGATGATCTCCGAAAGTCGATTCAATGCATCGTATCGCTGAGTTCTCAAGCCGCCAGCCTCGCTTGCCAGCAACCCGTTTGCCTCCTGTTTCGTGATCTTCAGATTCAAGTCTGCAACTTCGTCGATGAGGTTGTTGGCTTCGTCAACCAGATTATCAATGCGAACAGTCTGGTCAGCTCGTAGCTGATCGATACGGCTCCGCAAACTTAAAATATCCGAAACCAGAAGTTCGCCTTCGGAAACGATACTGTTCCGAAGTGGTCCCTGTTCCGGCTGATTGGCCACTTCGTTGATTGACGCCAGAAACGAACTGAATCGGCTCGACAGATCGTGGTCACCCAGTTCTCGAAGCTGCCCTTCAAGCTGAACATAGATTGACTCTCGAGCACTCGCTGCTTGTTGCTCGGAATTCGTCGCGTGAATCCGCGTTTCGAGAAATTGATCGATCGCTTGCCGGACGGCGGTAGCTTTGACACCAGCTCCGACAATAAGGCCTTCATGCTTAAAGGGGTCTTCCGTAGACAGCGACAGTTCTTCACGGATGTAGCCCGGCGTGTTGGCGTTAGCAATGTTATTAGACGAAACCTGCACCGCTGTGCTGAACACTTCGAGCGCTCGGCTCGCCGTTGCCAGTGCTGCGGTAAGTGACATGGTTCGATCCGTCGAAAATACTGGTTTTGTGCAGCGATGTCAGAACTGAATTTTCAAATTGCCACTCAGAGTTACAGCCAGAATGGCCGCACTGCATCCGAGCAGGCTGCCAACTGATTCAAACTGCCGTGTCGATTAACGCTCCACCCGTCACCGTGCTGCACGGACCGCTTTTCTGTTCCGCAGGACGCTCGCCGCAGTTTGCAATGAGGTTGCGAATCTCTGTGAACTCGCGACATCCTCTTCGTACCACATGCCAGTTCACCCAACTTGTTTGACGAAGTGACCAACTTCGTCGTTCGATTCGTTTCATCCATTCAAGGGCCTGCTCGTACTGCCTCGCATCGATGTCTCCGCGAGGCTCGACGAAGCGAGACAAGTCGTGCAGCAATTTGCGAAGATTCGTCGAAGCCAGCCTTTCGCTACGGGCGTTACCAAGTATCACGGCCCGCTGCTGAAGCTGTCGGCGAAGTCTTTGCTGAATTGCTTGTTCTTCCTCGACAAGTTTTAAAAGTAAAGCTGGCTCCACCGCCGTCAGTGCCGACAGACGACGTTCGTAAAGCTGTTCGAGTTCGAGCTGAATTGGCTCCAACCCTGAGAGAAATTTCACGATCTCCCGAAACAGAGGAGCTGACATTGGCGACGTAGCCTCACGGTTCTTGACTTGCGTATTCACAGGTCTGCTGGCTTTGTGATGTAGGAATCTGTGACACCGACACCTGCCCACCTTGCATGGTCGACACCGGGCAGTCGTTCAATTCCGGATTTCCCCGTCGACGACTCCCGTTAACCAGCCTTACGCAGACTGACAGTCAAACCTGGCAAGGACTCAGGCAGATTCCTCCCGGTTCGCTTCGGAAGCGAAGATCGATTCTTCCCAAACGTCAGGGCGAACGTAATACTCGTCCTCTTCGTGAATACTCTCTGAATCTACTCCGTCATCGCAGGTGCCAGGTGGCCAGCAACAAACTAATCAACATCGCGAAGAGTGGACGAACTGCCATTGCAAAGTGGCGGCGGGCGAACCCGGATGTACTGCTTCTACTGACGGATGCCGATCTCCAGGACGCTGACCTTCGTGGCTCGAATCTTAAACGCGCTGATTTGACCGGTGCCGACCTGTGTGGCGCCAACTTGATCGGTGCTCAACTCGCAGAGGCCGATTTGACTCGTGCAGATCTTCGCGGAGCAAGATTAACCAAGACAGACTTCTACGCGGCGAGACTGTTCAAAGCGACGCTCGACAACGCGGAAGCCGGGGGTGCCTACTTACGCCGAGCGGACATGACCGAAGCCGATTGCTCAGGAACAGACCTGACAAAAGCCGATCTGCGCGAAGTCAACTTCCGTAACGGATCACTGTCCGGAGCCAGTCTTGTCGGCGCCGATCTGAGTTTCGCTAATCTGGCCGGAGTTGACATGCGCGACGCTGTCCTGGGATGGTCGTCGCTCGGACATGTCGATTTGTCTCAGATCATAGGACTCGACCAGGTCAAGCATGCTGGCCCGAGTTCCATCGGCCTGGACACGGCTCGTCTGTCACACTCCAAGATGCCCGAAGAGTTTCTGCAGGGATGCGGAATTTCAGAGGGAGTCATTCAAAACTGGAAAACGCTATTTGGTCACCCCGCCGAAGAGTTTTCGTGCTTTGTTCGATACGCACCGAATGACGAATCTTTTGCCAGGCATCTGGTAGAACATTCGCAGGCGAAAGGACTGCGCTGCTGGCTGGATGAAATGCCAAAGTCAGCAAAGGAACGACGAGTACGGTCAGCTCCGACCAGCTACGAGACGACAGAACGCGTTTTGATCTGCTCGTCCAAAGCTTCGCTGACCAGTTGGTGGATTAACGATGAAATCACACGACTTGGCGTTCGAGAAAAACAACACAAACAAGACACCGGCGGCTCCGTACGTTTTTTCTTCCCTCTGAATCTGGATGGTTTCATGTTCGGCGGAGACTGGAAACACGCTCAGGAAAAACAAATCGCAAAACAGGCGATCGACTTCGTTGGCTGGCGCCGTAATAAAGACAAATTCGATCAGGAGCTCGCAAAGCTCATCCAGTACATGGTCAGCGAAACCCGCTGACCGTCGAAGATGATCAATTCACCTTCAATCGATTTATTTATCACTCATTTTGTGTAATAAGGCACCGATCAAACGGTTTCAACAGAGGAAAATTTCCAACCAATCTGACGGTTTGGCTTGGCTGGAACAAACCTGCCAACACGTTTACTGCACAGTTCAAGGACGTAAGGATCACAGATAAAAAAGACAGACTTGAGCCGCCGCGATTTTAATCGACTGACCGCCGCTGCCTTCGGGGGCGTCCTCGCCGGGACCTTCGCTGGCTGTACAAATGACGATGGCGGAAGCACAGTTCCAACCGAAGATCGCGTTCCAATCCCGACCGGCGACGACTTGGGGTCAGAAACAGGCGAACCAGAAGGAAGCGGCACGACATCCACCCAAGGAGAAGACGGCGGGCAGGCATTCGACTAAGAAACCGCTAGCCTGTTGATGGGCGAAAAACACGTCTGTCGTGGACTCAATCAGTGCAAGGGTGCCGGAAGTGGAAGTGAGAATGCGTGTGCTGGCACAGGTGCCTGCGCAACAATTGCGGCCCACAAATGTGCCGGCAACAACGAGTGCAAAGGCCAGGGCGGTTGTGGTGCCAAGCCTGGCGAAAACGCCTGCAAGGGCATGGGCAGTTGTGCCGTACCACTGAAAGAACATGCCTGGGGCAAAACGCGAGCCAACTTTGAAGCAGCCATGAAAGCTGCCGGCAAAGAGGCTGGACCAGCTCCAGCGACTGCCACCTGATCAACGAAGGGTGCAGAAATCCTGACCGCGAAAATCAGAACCGAATGGACTGTGACAATCAGTTCACTCTGCTTTCTTTTCCTGATAACGGCACCGAAGTGATGTGTTAGTTTCAGCCAACGTCGATTCTGGAGAATCTACTCAGGATCGTACCCCAGGTTCGGAGTAAGCCAGCGTTCGACTTCTGAGACACTCGTGCTCTTTCTCGCGGCGTAGTCCTCAACCTGATCTTTGCTGATTCGGTCAACAGAGAAATATCTGCACTCCGGATGCGCGAAATAGAGACCACTGACTGACGCTGCAGGAAACATTGCAAATGACTCGGTCAGCGATATGCCAGTCTTAGCTTCTGCGTCCAGAAGCTTGAACAGCGTGCTCTTTTCAGTGTGGTCAGGACATGCTGGATAGCCGAATGCCGGACGAATGCCACGATACTTTTCGCGAATCAGTTCGTCGTTGGATAGCCCCTCGGCCTTGCCGTAGCCCCATTCGTCGCGAGCCATCTTGTGGAGTCGCTCTGCAAATGCCTCGGCCAGACGATCAGCCAGAGCCTTCACCATGATCGATTGATAGTCGTCGTGTTCTGTCTCGAACTTCGCGACCAGTTCGTCGCAGCCGATTCCGGTCGTGACAGCAAAAGCACCAATATAATCTGTTCGACCCGAATCAACAGGTGCGATAAAGTCAGCTAACGACCGAAAATCTTTTTGACCTTGCCGTTCCCATTGCTGCCGCAACGCAGGGAATTTGCAAAGTTCCTCTCGGCTGTCGCCATTCCAGACAATGATGTCGTCGCCATCGGAATTCGCTGCCCAGAATCCGAACACCCCGGCGGCCTTCAACGAGTTATTTGAGATAATTTCATACAGGAGTTTACGGGCATCTTCGTTAAGCTTCGTCGCTTCCACTCCGACGACTGGATCATCCAGAATTGCTGGGTATTTCCCGCGTAATTCCCACGTCTGAAAGAACGGCGACCAGTCGATGTACGGGACAAGCTCGCTCAACGAGTAGTCCACTAACTGACGAACGCCCATAAACGACGGCTCAGGAATATCGACGGTCGCCCAGTCAGTCGCGAATCGACGAGCCAGCGTGTCGACGTAAGGAGTTAAAGCCTTCTGCTGGCGGTTTGCAAATGATGCTCGATCGCGTTCCTGCTCGGCCAGATTCTTTTCGACAAACGCTGCTTTACTGTCAGGGTCCAGCAGGTTCTCGACAACCGGCACCGACAACGATGCGTCCATGACGTGCACCACTGCCTGATCGTAATTTTGAGCAATCTTCACAGCCGTGTGTTTCGCGCTGGTGGTTGCTCCACCGATCAGCAGTGGCAGCTTTGAGCCCTGCCGTTTGAGTTCTCTGGAAAAATGCACCATTTCGTCCAGCGACGGCGTGATTAGTCCACTGAGTCCGATGAGATCCGCTTTTTCATCAATCGCTGTCTGCAGTATTTTGTCAGCCGGAACCATGACGCCGAGATCGATCACGTCAAAATTGTTGCAGCGTAAAACGACTCCAACAATATTCTTGCCAATGTCGTGAACGTCGCCTTTGACCGTTGCAAGAACAATCGTTCCGCGCGACGTTGATTCACCGGCCTCGGATTTTTCCGCTTCCATAAACGGAGTCAGCCAGGCGACTGACTTCTTCATGACGCGAGCACTCTTCACAACCTGTGGCAGGAACATCTTGCCGGCACCAAACAATTCGCCGACGACGGCCATCCCAGCCATTAGCGGCCCCTGGATCACGTTCAACGGTCGCCCATACTTCAGACGAGCTTCTTCGGTGTCCTCATCGATGTAATCCGTGATGCCTTTTAGAACGGCATGTGCCAGTCGTTCTTCAATCGTACCGTTTCGCCACTCCGCGACTTTGGTTTCATCTTTCCCTTCCGCCTGGTCTTTGACTTTCTCGGAAAAATCAACGAGTCGTTCAGTCGCGTCAGGACGACGATTAAGCAGCACGTCTTCAACGTATTCAAGCAACTCCTTGTCGATTTCGTCATATACTTCCAACTGCCCGGCATTGACGATGCCCATATCGAGACCTGCATCGATGGCGTGATAAAGGAACGCAGCGTTAATCGCTTCCCGAACAACGTTGTTGCCGCGGAACGAGAACGAAATGTTGCTCACACCGCCAGAAGTCTTCGCACCGGGACACTCTGCTTTGATTCGACGAATGGCCTCTATGAATTCGACGGCGTAGTTGGCGTGCTCTTCCAGGCCTGTCCCGACCGTCAGGATGTTCGGGTCAAAGACGATGTCTTCCGGCGGGAAGCCAGCTTCTTCGGTCAGCAACTTGTAGGCTCGTTTACAGATCCTGACTTTGTTTTCGCAGTCGACGGCCTGACCTTCTTCGTCGAAAGCCATCACAACGACTGCCGCGCCGTACTTGCGAATCGTCCTCGCCTGCTGAAGGAACTGCTCTTCGCCTTCCTTCATGCTGATCGAATTGACAATGCCTTTGCCCTGCAGACATTTCAGACCAGCTTCAATGACGCTCCACTTCGAACTGTCGACCATGATCGGCACGGAAACGTCCGGCTCGTCGTTATCGCTAAGCAGGTATAGAAACTTCTGCATGCACGCTTCGCTGTCGAGCAGACCTTCGTCCATATTGACGTCGACGATGTTCGCACCGCCTTCAACCTGCCCGCGCGCGATGCTGAGCGCTTCGTCGTAGCTTTCTTCTTTGATAAGTCTCGCAAACTTCCGCGATCCGGTCACGTTTGTCCGTTCGCCAACCATGATGAACGTCGTCTCGGGCCGAAGTTCCAAACGGTTAAGTCCGCTGTACGTTGAGAATCCCGGCGACTGCGGAATTTTCCGCGGCTTGATGCCTTTGACGGCCTCGCCGATCTTGTGGATGTATTCGGGCGATGTCCCACAGCAACCACCGACGATGCTTACCCAGCCGTTTTCCGCGAAGTCCCGGATGTTTGCAGCGACTTCCTCAGGCGAGGAATCGAATCCACCCATCCCATCCGGCATGCCGGCGTTCGGATAGCAACTGATATGGCAATCCGCGAGCTGTGACAAACTTTCAACGTATGGCCTCATTTGAGCCGGTCCGAGCGCACAGTTCAGGCCGATACTCAGCATCGGAAAATGGGACAGCGACGTGTAAAATGCTTCAATACTTTGAGCGGTCAGCGATCGTCCGCCGTCAAAAATCGTCCCGGAAACCATGACCGGCACTTCAATGTTATGTTGCTCAAAATATGTTGCGATCGCAAAAAGACAGGCTTTCATGTTGAGCGTGTCAAACGACGTTTCCGGCAGAAGCAGATCAGCACCGCCGTCGATCAGACCACGAACCTGCTCGGTGTACGAAGCTACCATGTCATCAAAATTTGTCGGTCGCACACCCGGCTCATCCGGGTTCAGCGAGAGCTGCACCTTTGTCGGCCCGATACTGCCAGCTACGAACCGCGGCTTGCCAGGCGTTGAAAATTCTTCGACCGCGCGTTTGGCGATCTCAGCCGCCGCTTTGTTAATCGCGTAAGTGTGCTCAGCCAGTTCGAACTCTTCCATCGACACAACGTTGGCGTTGAACGTATCCGTCTCGATGATGTCCGAGCCAGCTTCCAGATATTGCCGATGGATGTTCTCGATGATTTGCGGCTGCGTCAGGCATAGAACGTCGTTTGCGTTCTTCAGGTCGACGGGGTGATTCTTGAAAAGGTCGCCGCGGTAGTCGGCCTCAGTTGGCCCTTCGCTCATGATGAGCGACCCCATCGCTCCATCAAGAAGCAGAATTCGGTCTTCAAGCAGATTGCGCAGCATGTCCTGAGTTGAACTGGTCATGGGAGCTCAAGAAAGAGAAAAACGTTCAAGAATAGATCGATGTCAGACAGGCTCAGCGGTTTCGAGGTTCGATCCAATCACCCGTGACCGAGACACTTTAAGAGCATGACCGCATTGCGGAAACGCACAAAACGAAAGAATCCCGGCCTGAAACTCAGACCGGGGTTCCTCGGCAAAACTCGTCAGTGCGGGTCAACTATTTGGAAGCTTTGGCCTTCTTAGCAGCCGCTTCATTTTAAGTAGCTTTCGCAACTGCATCGTCTTTCGATGGGGCCTATTTCTTGACCGGCGGCTTATTCTCAGCAGGAGTTGGGTTAGCGGCAGCCAGCTTTTTGATCCTTACATTTCGATATTGCACGGCGTCCCCGTGGCCTGCAAAGCCAAAGTATCCGTCGAGTCGATTAATCCCGATATGTCGCTTGCCCATGTGTTTTTCGGGCTTCGTAACGTCTGCATCGACAATGAGTGTGCCGTTCAGTTCGACCTTCACCCATGATCCCTTAACGGTGACTTGCTGATAATTCCACTCACCGACCGGTCGCTGATAACCGCGATGAGCAGCGACTACTCCGTAAACAGAGCCATGATACTGTCTAGCGTCCAGCCTGGCATATTTCTCAGCCGTGTTGTCGAGAACCTGCAATTCGCAAAGTCCGACGTAGGCCGTGTCGCCTTTTCCGGGATAACGGATCGCGAGTCCGTTGTTACCACCCGCTGGAACTTTGAATTCCAGACGAACCACAAAATCGGTGAGATTCTGGTTGTAGTAAATCGTTCCGCCCTTGCCTTGCTTGCAACGAACGGTTCCATCAACGACCTCGTAGTTTTCGACAGGTCCTGCCCAGCCTTCGAGTGACTCGCCATCAAAAATGGTTTCAAAGCCGCTGTCGCGGTCGGCTAGAGTCAGAGTTGCTTCTTCACGACCGATTTCGCGGATATAAATGTTTCGCCAGCGAACTTCGTTTCCGTGAGTCTGCAATTGAATTGGCCCCTGATTCCGCAGCGGCAACGCTCGATTCCAGTAGTTGTGAAGCGGAGAACCATCAACAGCGAGCTTCCCGTTCAACCAGACCCACGTCCTCGCACCGATCTGCTTGATTCGGAAGCTGTTCCATTCGCCAATCGGTTTATCGGCATTGGCAATTGGATCCTTGCCGGGTGAACCTCCAGCGTTGTTCCACAATCCTCCAGAGCCTTTATCCGCGCCCAGTCGCCAGTAGCCAGCCTCTTTCGTTGTGTCCCAAATCTGAACCTGCGGAGTCGCTTTCAAATAAATTCCAGAATCACCTTTCGGCAATAGTTTAAAATCAACAAGCAGCTCAAAGTCGCGATATTCTTTGGGCGTGGTCATGTAGACGCCTTTGCCGTCGTTGACGAGTTCGCCATTGTCGACCGACCAGTGCAACTCCGCGTCTTTCCACTGTTCATCGAGGAACGTTTTACGATCCTCTTTGGACATCTCAGCAAGCTTGTATGGGTTCTGTCGATGAGCAATCCAACCGTCGAGATTCTTCCCGTTGAACAAAACCGTAAAGCCTTTCGGGGCATCGTTATGAACTAAATCGTCAGCACCTGACATCGTCGATGTCAGTGAGCTGGCAAGAATTGTGGCGATAATCAATTGTGGGCATCTCATACGGTAAAACTCCGACAACGCGGAAGACAGAACGCCGGTGGTGAGTCGGGACCTTTCCCGAAAGGCGTCGTGGTGGAAGACGTGAGGCTAGACGCTGAGCAACTAGCTGTCGAGTCATCGGCGTCGACGAATGCGTCGTTGAATCGCCGCAGGCCAGGCTCTGTCTGACTCAATTCGTCCCGTTGAAACAGCTCAACCTGGAAGAGGATCATCAGAGCGAGGAAGAAGATTCGGAATCTCCTTCAGGCAAATCCTAACCTGCGTAATTGATTCACTATCCGGCGAGAAGCTGCTGCTCGATTGACTCCATGACATCGCTGAGATGCCAATTGCGACCGGCGAAGGTTAGCTCTTTCGCAGCTCGCAGCCACGTGTCAACTTTCTTTTCAGCGGCGACGACCGTGCTGTGATTTCTTCCGCCAAAGAAGTCTCCAATTTCCTTGTACGCCGCCTGCGTATGACGCCGTGCCAGAAACATCGCCAGCATGCGAGGCTGACTGACACTTCGCGTTCGCTTGTCAGATTTCAGATCGCTGGCGTTAATGCCGAACAAATTGCAGACCGCGGCTTCAATGTCAGGAAGCCGGACAACCCGAATACAGTCCCTCTCAAGCTCGGACAATGCCTGCCGGGCCGTCTGTACCGAAACTTTCTTTTTCGTCATCGCGAACCAGGTCAGCAGCGTATTGAGTGATCCTTCCAGTTCCCGCACGCTGTGTGCAAACCGCCGAGCGACAAAGTCCATCGCGTCTTCCGAAACCTGTCCGGCAAACGGCTGCAACTTTAATCGAACGATCTGTCGACGGGTCTGAAGATCCGGAGCTTCCAACCGGCTGACCAATCCACAAAGAAACCGAGTAGTCAATTCACCACTCATCTTTGACATCAGTCGAGGATGACAATCAGCCGTCACAACAACCTGCTTACCGTGACTTGAAAGCTGCTCGAACGTGTGCAGAAATTCTTCCTGCATGCCGGGCTTACCATTGAAGAAACCGATGTCGTCAACAATGAAAACATCGACATTTCGAAATCTAACGCGAAAGCTCGGCAGCGACTGATTTCGCAGAGCATGCGTGAACTGATTTCCAAAACTCTCGGCAGTCATGAAGACTACCTGAATCTCTGGATTCTGTTTGCGAACTTCGCAGTAGATGGCTTCGGCCAGGTGCGTCTTGCCAACCCCAACGCCGCCATGAATATAGAGCGGGCTGAATCGTTCACCGGGATGACTGGCCACCTGCCGAGCCGCCGTCACGGCAAGCTCGTTACAGTCCCCCTGAACAAAACCATCCAGCTTTGCGAAACGACGCCCTTCGCGGCGCCCAGTGGCTTTAGCAGGTGTCAACGATGTTGGTCGTGCGAGCTGCCGCTGTTTTGTTGACGCTTCAACGCCCGACAACGTGGCAGCCGACGAATTGTCAGAATCCGAAGTGGCTTCCAGGTTATCGTCGATAGTCCAGTCAACAATGCAACCTGGGACGATTTCACGTGCAGTTGCAAGCACATCCCCGCTGAATTTACGTTGCATCCAAGTCGACAGGAACGCGCTACCGACCGCCAAATTGAACGTCGAACCTGACAGACTGATTTGTGAACGGCTCACAAACCAATTCTGAAAGTTATGCTCGCCGATCTTTGCTCGGAGCGCATCCAGAAAGCAT
>CALGTK010000299.1 GCA_937904325.1 uncultured Planctomyces sp. | reverse complement strand
ACCTGTTCCGGCAGGCGTGATTCCGCAACAGCAACACGGTTCTGAACCAGCACCTGAGCGTCATCCAGGTCGGTGCCCAGCTTGAAGGTGACGGTCAGCAGCATTGTGCCGTCAGAACTTGACGACGATTCCATGTACAACATGTCATCAACGCCGTTCATTTCCTGTTCGATCGGCGTCGCGACGGTATCGGCAATGACTTGTGGAGTCGCTCCCGGGTAACTTGCTCGCACCAGAATCGTCGGCGGTGCGACGGCCGGATACTGCGAGACTGGCAGCGAAAAGTAAGTGAGCCCACCGACAAGCACGATCAGGAACGACAGGACTGTGGCAAAGATCGGGCGTTCGATGAAAAAGTGAGGAAACTTCATTACGCGTCCTCTCTCTTGCTGGTCGACACACGCGACTCGGACGTTTCAGGACGCCGTCTGGCCTCTCGACTCTGTGCTTTGGATTCGGAAGTTTCCCCGATCCACTTCTCAGGTGGCAGCGGTTCGTAGTCGTGCGGCAGGCCATCATCGACGACTTCGATCGGTCCGTCTTTAGTGTTCACTTTCATCTCCGGACGAGCCTGAAGCAGTCCCTCGATAACCAGCGACTCATCGCCGGTCAGTCCCTTGCGAACGACTCGCAACCCGTCAACCATCGGGCCAAGCGTCACGGCGCGGCGTTCGATGACGTCATTCACCACAACGTACACAAACTGAGACGACTGGTCTGTGCCGACTGCGGAATCCGGAATCAAAACGGCTTCATAGGCGGCGCTGCCGGGAATCCGGATGCGAGCAAACATTCCCGGAACCAGCACTTTATCGTCGTTCGGAAAGATACACCGCGCACGCATACTTGCTGTGTCGGAATCGAATCGATTGTCGACAAAGTCCATGTGCCCTTCGTGAGGAAAGCCATTTTCGTCGACCAGGCCAAGCAGGGCGATTGCGCCATGCTGGGTAATCTGCAAGACTGAGGGGGCAACCTGTTACTTGGCGTGACGGGCGAATTAAATGTGCCTCAGGAGTGGGATATGGACGTGTCAGAATCACAGGGATGTTTGCAGTTGCGTGATCACTTTTCGTTGCTGACGGACCCTCGTACGGGGAAGGTCACTCACCCGCTGTTGAATATTATCACGATCGCGGTTTGTGCGGTGATCTGCGGAGCCGACGACTTTGTGGCCATCGCCGAGTTCGGACGTTTGAAACGAAAGTGGTTGTCGAAGTTTCTTGATCTCACGAACGGCATCCCGTCTCACGACCGGTTTAATCAGGTGCTGGCGGGGGTTCGGCCTGCCGAGTTTGAGAAGTGTCTGCTGAGCTGGATCGCGGCTCTGCATGAAATCACGGACGGTCAGATCATCGCCATCGACGGTAAGACGTTGCGTCGCAGTTACGATCGTGCGAGTTCCAAATCGACCATTCACATGGTCAGCGCGTGGGCCAGTGAGAATCACATTTCTCTGGGACAGGTTGTGGTTGATGAGAAGAGCAACGAGATCACAGCGATCCCGAAACTGTTGCAGATGTTGGAAATCAAAGACTCGCTGGTCACGATCGACGCGATGGGTTGTCAGGTGACAATTGCTGAAACGATCGTGGATCAGCAGGCAGATTATGTACTGGCGGTTAAAGGCAACCAGCCGACTCTGCACGATGGAGTCGTCTCTCACTTCGCTGTTCATCTGAGTGATGCCAACGTCTTCAAAGGCCGCAGTTTCCACCGGACCAACGAGAAGGCACATGGTCGCGAGACCGAACGGGAATACTTCGTGTCCGCTGTGCCTGACGATCTGCCCGATGCATTCCGCTGGCCAAAGTTGCGAGCGATCGGCATGACGGTCAACCGCACGCTGCGTGACGGGAAGGAAACGATTGAAGGTCGTTATTACATTCTTAGTAGAAAGCTGACGGGCAAGCAGTTTGCCGAAGCCGTTCGCCGTCACTGGTCCATCGAAAACTCTCTGCACTGGCAACTGGATGTCACCTTCGGAGAAGACCAGTGCCGAATCCGAAAAGGCCACGCAGACGCCAACTTCAGTCTGCTTCGTCGGCAGGCATTGAGTCTGTTGAAGAACGAACAGACATCGAAAGTGGGAATCAAAAACAAACGCCTCTCAGCAGCCCTCAACGACGAATACCTGCTCAAAGTGCTGTTTGCCGCATGACTTAACGTGCAATCGCCCTGCCAGGCCAAGGTACACAGGGTTCTTGGCCACACGAGAACTCTCACGTTTTCCATCCAGCGCTAAACGAGTGTATTTCAATACTTCCTGCTCATTAGCGTCGAATGTGCAGTAGATCGGTTCGACGGACGTGATCGTTGTCAGTAATGTTGAAGTCGCCGTGCCACCACTCACCAGGTTACCTTCATTGACATATTCACGGCTGATTCGTCCGGTGACCGGCGCGTTAATCTGTGTGTAGTCGAGATTCAGTTTCGCCGTTTCGATTCCTGCTCGCGCAGCTTCGACAGCGGCCACGGCAGTTGTAATCGCCGCTTCTGCCGAACTGATACCCGCCAGGCTCGCTTCAACATCGGCTTTGGCTTGAAGAAGTTCGGCCTCACGTTGCTCAAGGTCTTCGGCAGACAAAGCTTTTTGCGCATTCAACGATCGCGCTCGTTTGGCCTGAGACTCCGCTAGCTTCAGCC
>CALGTK010000298.1 GCA_937904325.1 uncultured Planctomyces sp. | reverse complement strand
AATCCCTGGCGATCAGTCGATCCGTGTCTCGGACGCCTGCTGCTGATGGTTCGTTATATTCGGGGTGTCAAAGGGCGAGCAGTCAGACCTGAAGACGTCGATGGAGTTACGCTGACTGACTTCAACGGCGATACCATTCTGGATGTTGCTCAGGCCGTTCGGCAGGTCAGAGAGGACTCCCAGCAACAGCCCCTTGAGACAAAAGGGTGGATTGCGTTCTCGGCAGACCTTGAGCCGGGAACGTTTGTCGTGCGCTGGCCTCAGCCAGACTCACCGAGCGAGAGCACGCCGCGCTTCATCGAACAACCGATCGTCATTCCGTCCCCCGGATCGACAGCGATGGGAGACGAGACCCCTTGGACGGTCTGCATCTTTATCCATCGAGACCCCGCGACGAAGCGGCTCCTGCACGAATCGACCCGCGTTCATCTGACGCCGTTGCCAACGGGTTTTCACGGATGGAACGATGAATCCATACAGATCAACCTGGCTCTGGAATCGGCATTGACCGCCGTCGAGCGTGGTGAACCGACGGCCGTTGTGGATCTCAGCCGTGATGACATGCAAGTGCTGCTGCGGGACAAATTCAGCAACCCAATGCTTGGAATCGTTGGTGCTCATGCTCTGCTACTGCGCCCTCAAGTCAACTGGTCCACATTCGAGACCGTCGTGAACAATCTGAGACGCCTTGTGCCGGGGCATCCGGACGTCGAGGCCCTGCGGGCGATCGGGTACTCTCGTCGCAGCGCCGATGCCGGCCGGTCGGACATCGTCATAGAGACACCTCCCATGCTGGCGGCATCTTACCGGTCGATCGTGGATCAGGAATGGGCCGAGCGCGGCCTGATCCGGCCGGGCAGTCTGGCCGAGAAAGTTGCCGGGCGGCTGATCAATTGCGGTCCGTGGACGATGTGGACCGCTGCGTCAGCGTCGCCTGTGGATGATTTGATTGAGCTGAATCTGACAGGATCACGTGGCCATTCTGCCCGAGGTGGCACGGCTCGTGGTGGGGAGCCCCCAGTCGGAATCGATGCGGCCGTCATCGCACGTGCCAGTCGCTGGCTGGAAGGCGTGCGGCGATGGGCGGAGAGCGAGGGCTCAGACGACCTGGAATTGAGGCCCGAGCACCTGGGACATGCATTGGGGCTGCCTCCGGTTAC
This sequence comes from uncultured Planctomyces sp., assembly GCA_937904325.1. Lineage (GTDB taxonomy): Bacteria > Planctomycetota > Planctomycetia > Planctomycetales > Planctomycetaceae > JABMPE01. The sequence goes on along the minus strand of CALGTK010000298.1, from coordinate 9,024 downwards.
CGCCGAGAGAGTCTTTGATCTGCTCAGTCAGCCATGAGACATACTGTTATTAGGACTAAGCCATGAGCTGGAATGACTACGCGTTTGTCACGGGGGACGACGGTGTTCTTGATCGGAGCTCAGCGGCAGACGTGCGGCGCATTGTCGCTTCGATCACTGATGCTGACCACGCCGTGCTGCACCTGCATGGCGGGCTTGTTTCCGAGCCCAGTGCGAAAGAAACCGTCAACGCGCTGACTCCGGTCTATCTGGAACACGGCGGGGCTCATCCGGCCTTCATCATTTATCGGACCGGCATTCTGGAGATCCTCAAAGGACATTTGGTGGAGATTGCCCGGGAGTCGTTTTATCAGTCGGTGCTCGGAAAGGTGCTGAAATGGGCACGCGGTAAGCTCGCCGCCGGAGTCGGCGCAAAATCGATTGGCCCGGCAGACCTTCCGTATGCCCCGGACGTACGGCGTGAACTCAAGAAGCTGGAACGAAATGAGGAACCGTTCGCCGGTGCGACGGGGACTCCGGAAGAAATATCACAGGCTGAGCTTGACCAGTTCCAACATGAACTGGCACTGGACGAAGATTTCGAGAAGGCCTGCGCTGCCATTGTGAGCGCGTACATTCCCGAACATGACCGGGATTCGAAAGGAGTAGGCGGCAGTGGCACTGTTCGCGCCGCAGAACGAACGCTGCTTTCGCCGGAAGTTGTCGATGAGTTGAAGGGCGACCGAAGCGGTGCCAAAGGATGGTTGAGTACCGCGAAAACAATCATCCGAGTCGGCCTGGTGCTGAAGCGGGTCATCAGTCGATTCCGAACCGGACGCGATCACGGACTCTACACGACCGTTGTGGAGGAGCTGCTGCGGGCCTTCTATCTGGCGAGTGTCGGAACGGCTGTCTGGGAGGCAATGAAGGGCGAGACCGCGGACACGTTTCTGCCCGGCGAACCTGCGCGCGGAGGTCGCACCTTTGTCGATGAACTAGCTGCTCAAATGGCGGACGGGAACCGTCCGCCATTCTCGATCGTCGCGCACAGTCTTGGTTCTGTCTTCGCGTGTCGCCTGATCGATGATCTGGCTGCCTGCCGGGCGAATCCGAATCATCCACTGCCGGCAGATTTCCAACTGAAGAACCTGATCCTGCTGGCTCCAGCGGTGAACCATTCGCTGTTTGACCTCATGCTCAGTCAGCACTCAGGACTAATCGACAACTTCCGAATGTTTGCCCTGACTGACAGCCAGGAAGCAGGTTACTGGGAAGTCCCCGGTGTCTATCCTCGATCTCTGCTGTATCTGGTGTCCGGGCTGCTGGAATGCGATTCGGCAGAAAACTCAGTTCCCGACATGCCGCTGGTCGGCATGCAGCGGTACTTCAGCAATGAAGGCATTTACAACATGCCTGACGTGCAACGAGTACGACGCTTCCTGGCCGAGCCGGGACAGAACCGACTCGTCTGGGCAGTCAGTGATAATGGCCCGGGAATGTCGTCTGACGCCAGGAAACACGGCGCGTTCGACGACGCTCCGTCAGAAACCAATACCATGCTTCACGTCTGTCACATGCTCAGCCAGTCGTGACCGAGGGCACCCATCTCATCGCCAGTCCCCGACCAGCGAGAAGGCACTCCAGTAGTACGGATGAGCGAATGGGCATTCATCCGGAGCGAACCAGGGGGATGTGTGAGGTTTGTCGGGACGTCCAGGTGGTGTGAGGTCGCGAGGAGTGAGTACCACTGGCGACTGCCGCAGTTCGCTGCTGGTCAGCTTCATGACTCGTGTGACAGCAATCTGCAACGCTTCCGCTTTTGTCGGTTTTGAACCCGCTTCATCCGGCACGCGGTAACGAGCAGCGTAAAAATGCTCCATCAAAATTCGCGTCGAGAGGTCGTCTACAGCCCACAGGCTGACGAGGACTGATGGCGAACCGGCGTAGATCAACGATCGTGTCAAACCGAGCAATTCGTCACCCGGACGTCGAGTATTCACGCCACTGTCGCACGCACTGAGGGTGACCAGCCCGACATTCAATTCGAGCTGAAGTATCTCCGCGGCCGTCAACCGTAAACTTGCAGTGCAATCCACCGAGGAGTTCTCCGGAGCCAGCACGATGCCCGATTCCATTGGTCGGTCGCGGTCGAGTCTTCCATGACATGCCAGGTGCAGGACGTCAATTCCGCCTTCGCAGGAACTTAGCTCCCGAAGCAGCCGCGACTTTGTTGCCTGTGAACTCGTGGTTGCAGAACATCCGAAGAGTTTGGCGACTGCGTATGCTTCAGCCCGCGCGTGACAAAGGTCGCCGGTCGAATCTCCGAAGACGATTGCACGTCCGGTCGCCGGGCTGCGTTTGGTCTGGCAGAACTTCATCACGGACGCGCTCGGCGAGCAGCACACGGGATTGCGTTCAATCAGGTACTCTCCATCGATCCAGACCGCCTGTAGCGGCACGGCATGCAGGATGTCGTGCGGGACGAACCAGATCGTGTCTCCACGGTCCGCCCATTGCAGAATCGGCTTCACCAGCGGCGCGACGAGTTCGTTCCATCTCGCGGCCCCGCGGTCGGGCTGCCGTTGGATCGTGTCAGCGCGGCCGAATTCCACAGCGATGCATTCGCGCAGCTCCAGCAGAGATATTTCCAGCTGCACGACTTCCGGCCTGGTAAAGTCGTCCCGCACTACAAAGAGCAGGGTGACATCCTCGGATGTGAAGTATTCAGCGAGCACGACGCGGTTTCCAGGCATCGCAGTCAGCTCCGCAGAAAGTTCAAGAGTTCCGGCCAAGTCAAGACGTCGGCTCGACGGATTGCCGCATATTCAGGAGTGGTTTCTGTCATTTGCATCCACACATCGGCGAGTTGCTGCTCAACGGCTTCGAGTTCGCGCAGTGCATTCAGCCGTTCTTCGTCCGAAGCTGATTCCCATCGACTCTGAGCACGCCGGGCTGCGGCGAGCAGATTCTCTTCCTGTAACGCGACTTCATGATCGACGGTCAGTGGCAAAGGCAAATCTTTCCACCGAAGCTGACGGAGAAACTCACGACTTCGTGAATGCTCACTCCACGCGAGTGCCTCGGTCGGCGATTTCAACAGCGTCGCCTTCAGCCGTACGATGCGGTCGTAAGCTTCCAGTCCAGCTTCATCGAAAACGTTGAGCGACTCTTCTTCAGACCTCAGCAGAGTGCGTAGCCCGTCGACAGCCTCGGCAGCGCGTTCGTAGCTTTTGGCAGCTTCCTCATATCGGCCTGCCGTCAGCAGCACGTCACCGCGATCAAAGGCGGCCTTATTGACTTCCTGCGGATCGCCGATTTTCTCAGCCAGCCGCTGACATTCAAGCAATCGTTCGGCAGCCTCGTCGAGATTGCCCTCATCCCGGTCCAGCAGTGCAAGGTCGTGAGCAGCGTCGAGTTCAGCCCTGCGGTAACCCATTTCGCGAGCCTCACGACAGGCCTGTTCCAGCATCGGTCTGGCCGCTTCAGACTCACCGCCTGCCATCAGGACAGACGCGATGGCGCTGCGGGCATGAACGATGCCCATGCGGTCCTGTTGCTGCTCAGAAACTTTCAGTGACCGTTCGAAATGCTCCATCGCCTCAGGAAACTGCTTCTGCAGGTCGCAGAGCATGCCGAGGTTAAACAACACGACTGCTTCGTTCGCGGCATCGCCCGTCTGCTGATAAACAGGCAGTGCCCGGTCGTAGTATGCGCGAGCCTGATGATACTCATGTCGCCGTTCATGGACGAGCCCCAAGCCAACCAACGCCGCCGCAAAGCGTGTCGGCTGATCCTCTTCAGAAAGTCCGGCCAGTCCCTGCTGCAGGCACGCCTGCGCCTCAGACAGCCGGCTGGCGTCTTTATGCACGATGCCGACTTCGACGAGCATTCCGGCGGCTCCGGCGAGATCTTCAATCGTTTCGTACTCGCGCTGAGCCTGCGAGTAGAACCGGACTGCCTCGTCCAGTTCGCCCCGGTCCCGCGCGAGCAACCCGAGGTTGGAACTGACTTGAGCGCGGACACGGTGCAGAGCGTCCAGAAAACGATCAACCACTTCCAGCGATTCGAGAAATGCCAATTCGGCTTCGTCAAAGCGCCCGGCATTCTTCAGAGCCAGCCCGAGACTGTTGAGCAGTTCGCCCTCAGTTCCGAGATTGCCGGCCGTTCTGGCTTCGTCGAGCGAGGCTCTCAGTTCTTCCAACCTGTCTGACTGTGTTTCCTGTTCTGTCACAAAACTCATCCAGTCAGAAGACGCGTTGAACTTGTTCGCCAGACATGGAACTCTAGATTGACAGCCGGCAGGTCGTTTCAGTTGCACTGTGACGTAAGCTTCCTACTTTGACAGTATACACGATTGACCGTGACACGCCTTCAATGACTTGCCGAGGAAAAGTAGATGGGCCCGGATGCGAATGTCGGCGACCTGATTGACGCGGCAGAGAAGCTGAACCTGCAGGGGCACCAGCTGGCCGACGCCGGGGACCTGCCGGCTGCTGCCCGCTGCTACGAGGAGTCACTGAAGGTCCGCGAAGTTCTGGCGGCCTACGATCGTGACCGATACGAGCCGGCTGTCGCATCCGTCTTGGTGAACCTCGGCATTGTGAAGAGTGATCTGGGTGATGCCGAGGCGGCAATTCTCAGCAACGTCAGGGCAATCGAGCTGTTCCGGAAGCATGAAAAACATACTCCTCAATATCAAATTTCACGTGCCGTCGCTTTGTCCAATCTGGGAGCGGTCTATCGTGAGCGGCGTGCGTGGGAAGCCGCGGTCGAGTGTTACGACGAGGCTGAGCCTGTCTTTCGCAAGGCTGAACAGGAAGTCCCCGGGCGAGCGAGTGAGCAGCTCGCCGCTCTGTTGAATAATCTTGGTACCTTGCAGATGCGGCAAGGGCGATATCCTGAGTCGCTCGCTCGTTACGGTGAGGCACTGGCGATCTATCAGATGCTTTCCAATAGTGCCGTCGGTAAGTTCACTGCGGACGTGGCTATGGTTGAGGCCAATCTCGGTGCGGTACTGTGGACCGTGAACCGCTGGGCTGACGCCCGCGGGCATCTCGTCGCTGCCATCGACAGGCTGGAACCGCTGGCCAAAAAGACGCCCAGCCGGTTTCATGCGGAGTGGCTGCGAGCAGTCAACAATCTGGGTGCCGTTCAGCGGGCACTCGGCGAGTTTGAAGTGGCTCGCCAAAGCTTCGAGACAGTGCTTGCGGCTCGGAGTCAGGAAGCCAGAGACGGCGGTGACTCTATTTCTGAACCAGTTGCCCGTCGATTGAGTTCTGCACTCATGAACGTCGGGCAGGTGTCGCACGACCTTCGCGACCTGCCTGCGGCCCGATCTTGTTTCGAGCAGGCTGTGCAGGTCCGACGTCAGCTCACTCTGCTCCGGCCGGAGTCGTACGGGCCTCTGCTGGCCGCGGGGCTGAACAGCCTCGGCATGGTCTGCAGTAGCCAGGGGCCGAACGGGTACGACCTGGCTCGAGGCTACCTGCGCGAAAGTGTCGAGCTTTATCGGCGTTTTGCCCGGGAAGCCCCGAAAGTCTATCAGCCACTTCTGGCTCGCACGTTGAGTGACGTCGGCGCCGTCGAGTTTGATGCCGGGCAGTCCACCGTCGCCCGGTCACACTTTGAAGAGTCTCTCGGGATTTATCAGGAACTCGCAGCCGGACAGCCGGAACTGTTCAAGCCTGAGCTGGCCAGAGCGATGCTCAACTTTGGAGCAGTCGTTGACGAAGGCGAAAGCCTCCGGCTCTATGAAGCCGCGGCAGCGATTCTGGAATCAGACGAACTGACGTTGACGGTGAGCCTGGCCGAGCAGCGTCTGATCTGTTGGTCGAATCTCGGACGACTGCGTCGACGCCGCGCCGTGAGGCAGTTCGACAACGCAGACACGACAAAATCATCAGTTGATAAGAGCCTGGATGTGTCGGATGAACTCTGCTCGGCGCGGCGGGCACTACGAACTGCCCGTGATCACGCTGAATCCTTTCGCGGCAGCTTCCAGAGTTCTCAGCAGAAACGACGCGTTCAGCTCGAAGCGGTTGAGGTTTACGAACAGCTTGTTCTTACCTGTCTCGATCGCTGGCAACTCGACGGTAACCCAGAGTGGCTGCACGAAGCCATGGAGGTGGCTGACGCCGCTCGCGCCAGAAACCTCAACGAGCTGATCGGTCGCGTGAGACGTCCCGTTTCGGTCCCATCAGAAATCTGGCAACAGTTTCTGCACGCGGACCGTTCAGTTCGAGATGCCCGTCAGACGCTCATGAACTGGGCAGCCGAACGCCGAAATCGACTGTTCGAAGTGCAGACGTCACTGGATTTCCCCGAGGATGAAGTCGGCGCAAATGGCTCGCGTGAGAGTACTCCACCGACCGAATCACGGGCCGCGGAAGACAGTCTCCATGCGGCCGTGCAGGCAGCATTGGAACGTCGTGATGCCGTTACGCAGGTCGTGAGACGCTCGGCTCCGCAGTTTGATCCCGATCAGCCGGTGAGTCCGTCGCGTTTTGATCGAATTTGGTTGCTCGTCAACGACGAACCGAACACGGCGATCGTTCAGTTTATTCTGACCGCCGAGTCGGGCAGGGCCATCGTGCTGTGCCGGAATCTCCACTTTGCTGTTGAGCTTCAAGGCTGGAACGATGAGGAAGCGCATCGCTTTGCTGCGGAGTGGGTCGCCAGGCTTCCGAACCGGGTCTCGGTCGATTCGCAGCGTCATCTGAGGCCGGCGCCTGCTACGTCTGGACGGAGCTGGTACGATCTGCTGGATGACGTCTCTCAGACATTGATGCGTCCAGTACTGCAGGCGATGCAGGATCGCGGAGTCGAATGGGGCGAGCCCGTCGACGCGTCAGCCGATGCGAAGGCGGACTCAAACCAGGGAACTTCAATTCGCCGACTGATAGTCCTGCCTCATCGCGTGCTGCATCTGCTGCCGCTGCAGGCCTGTCGTCTGCCGAACGGAAGCTGGCTGGGAGATGTACTGGATGTCGTCGTTACGCCGTCGCTCAGCATTCTTGACCAGTGTCGCTTCAGAGCGACGAGTCCAGATGAGGGTGAAACTGCGACGGATTCCATCGACCACGAATCTCTCCTTCTGATCGACGATCCAACGCGAGACCTGCCGTTCGCGAGTCTGGAATGTGCGGCAACGGCCGCACTCTTTCCGACGAAGAAGCATCTGAGCGGCAAACAGGTCACTCGGCACGAACTGCTGCGCCGGCACGATTGCCGTGTCTTCCACTATGCCGGCCATGCAACGTTCAATCTCGATCACCCGGATCGCTCGGCACTGATCCTGCAGGATGCTGATGATCCCACCGAATGGGTCACGCTCACAGACATTCTCGATTCCTTGGAACTGAAGTTCTGCGAGCTGGCCATCATCAATGGTTGTGAAAGCGGACTTGTCCAACCCAGCCAGGTCGATGAATACACGGGGCTTCCCGCAGGGCTGCTGTATGCGGGCGCACGTTGTGTGGTCAACACGCTATGGCCGATCTCCGATCTGTCGAGTGCTTTGCTCATGTGGCGTTTCCATCACCTGCGCCGCGAGGGGGCCGCTACTGCCGGTGCGCTACGAACAGCGCAAGGATGGCTTCGCGAGGAAGTCACGGCAGGAGAGTTGCGCGACGTGATCGTTCCCGAGCTTCTGGAGAACGTTGACGATGAAGAACTCGTCCGAAAGTGTCGCCTCAAGGCCGAGTACTTCAAGAGTTGGCCCGATGACGTGCATGTGTTCTCGTTGCCCGAACACTGGGCTGCGTTTACCGTGACGGGATGGGGCTTCTGACGGATAATCAGGAAGGGAACCTTCGTCTGACAGTGAGTTCGACCTGCGTCGTCGTCCAGTTGCCTGTTGACGGTGGTATTGCGTGCCGTGTCGTCGGAGCGTCGGCCATCATGGCCTGCAGGAATTCTTCAAGAGGATTCGCCGGCGCGCCGCGTGGAACGGAATTGCGATTGTCCAGCCCGAAAAGCGATGGCAGTTGCAGCCAGCGAAAGTTCGTTGGTTCTATCGTCGCGAACACCTTGATTATGTCCGTGCCCTCGTTCATGCCCTCTGGCAGTCCGGCTTCCAACGGCAGCACGCGTTCTTCGCCGGGGTCCATCGTCACGAAGCAGTCGACCGGATCCCACGGGTCGATCTGCTGGATGCCCCAGCCAGGCTGCAGGTCGAATACGGTCACGTTGAGGGCCGATGTCGAATCGTTCCGGATGCGCACTGCAGTCCATTCGCCCACAGTCAGCACCGGACTGTGCCCGCAGTCGTCAAAGGGTTCTGGCTCAAACGGCTCACCAGCTTCAAAGTCACTGCTTCGACCGACCAGCTCAACCAGGAGCTTCCCGTTAAGCCGTGACGTTGCATCCTGATTGTCCAGCTGCACCACCGAGTGATGCTTCGCCAGATGAGTCAATCGTTCTGCGACTGTTTTTGCTGAACGCTGATCGTCGATCTTCAGGGCAGGACCGAGATGGCGGATCGGGAGGCCGGCACGATCCCGGATGTCGAACTCAGACGACTCTGCGAGGGCGACCTGGAAGTCGATCTTGTGTGAGTCGACCGTGACATCAACCCACCGGCTGCCTGAAAGCATCGATTTCAGCCTCGACAATGCTTCGTCCTGATTGATGTCCGGTGGCAGATTTTCATTGCGAACGAGAGCAACTCCCCTGACTCGCTTTCTTCCGGGATCGATCATTACGGCCTGCGCACCAGCTTCAACCGGTTGCCCGCTGAACGATTCTGTGACGTCTGCCCACGAGTGAACGGCCTCGACTTCGCGAACCTCTACAATCGCCAGCCGGGCGGACTCGTCTGAAAGCGTCGCTGTCCCGTGTGGATACACGGCAAAGACAGCTCCGCGACGGATACCGTGCGACTGTCCCGCATTCATTTGAATGTTCTTACCGTTGGAACCGACCGTCAGCACGGGCACGGCGTGCTGCGCAACGCCACGTTCGGCCCCAAGGAAGAAACGATCGCCTTCGCCCTGAAGCTGCGGCGTCTGGCTTTGAAAGTCCGAGTGAACTTTCGGCAGCACACGA
>CALGTK010000297.1 GCA_937904325.1 uncultured Planctomyces sp. | reverse complement strand
GATCGAGAAACTCCCGTTGGAAGCATCTTCGTCCCAGGTTGAGGCTGCTTCCATCCAACCGGCGACGGGCCCAAGCCCCAACTGGTCTTTCTTTTCAGACTCAGTCGCACCATCCGCTGAACGCTCTACCGCCGCCCATCGTTTCGGCCATCCTTTTTCATGAAGTGCCGCTGCCTGAAAGTTGTTATTGAAAACTGGAATCTGGACCGCTTTCTGTCTCGATGGCGGCTTCCGAAGAACGGAACGTGTCCGATCTTCTTCGATGCGATATACATTTCCGCGTTTGATCACAAGAGTTTCGTTCGGCAGCCCGACGAGTCGCTTGATGTAGTTGGTGGTTGGTTTTTCCGGATACTTGAAGACCGGAACGTCCCACCGCTCGGGATCGCTGAACTCGTACGGAAACTTATTGACCAGAATTCGATCGCCCTTGAAGACTGGAGCGTTCCTGACATCATTCTCGAAGCGACAGTTCGGACAAATGGCAGTTTCAATCCGCTTGTTCGAACTGAAGTACCCGGTGTCATCGTCGATTTCGTCGCTGGCTCCAATCAGAATGTGGAAGCCACATTGTTCGCAATCCGATTCTTTGTGCCTTCCGTACAGTGTCGGTGCCATCGAGCCAGTTGGGATAACGAAGGCTTCGGCTTCGAAACCTCGGAACAAAAACGCCAGCACAAACGCAACGACGATCGACTCGACCGTTTCACGCCAGCTGTCCTGCTTGATCGGTCGCTTACCCTTTTCCGACGAATCCTTCTTGTCAGCCCCGGGCTTCTTCCCGGACGCTTTCGCATCGTTCTTCCTCGGTTCGGACTTCCGAGACTCGCTGTCTTTTGATTTCGTCATGCTGCTTCTATCTGATTTATTCAGTCAGCGAATAAGTCTGTCGAACTTGCTGCTTCGCTGGCTGAGAATTCAAACTGGTAATCAATTTTCATCAACACCGCGTGAGTTGTCTTACCCGCCGAAACTCTCGGCAGTTTCCCCCGCGGCTACCGAATGCACCTGATCTTTGAAAAGTCAGGAATTCGAATATATTTGACGGTGCTTCCGATTTTAATCCGCCCCGGCTGGGACGGCAGGTGAACAACCAGAGGACGTCCAACCAACAAGTGCCGTGCAACCACGGGGTTCACCCAACCGCGACTGTCGAGAGACACCGGGCTGTTATCTCCGAGAAAGAAGAACTCATCGTCGCCGAGTTTAAGCGGTCGCTCTGTCGCATGCTGATGATTATCGGTCGTGTAGTGAACGTCGCGGTACAGGGTGACCGATTTGACAGTCACCGTCCCCTGCCGAGCACCGAATGCTACAGGACTCAAACTCTCATTCGACGATTGTCCGCTCGGCACTTCCGTCTCACAAATGTCGCCTGGGGATTCAGCACGCCCCGCACTCACCCCACCCGTCCATACTGCTTGTTGAACGTCATTGTCTCCAAACGCTTCTTCACTCGCCAGTGCATCGCCGCGAAACGGTCGACGCTCTGACGCCTGAAGAGTCGAATCTGACGAATAACCCGCTACGGTGATCTTAGAGAGGTCGCCTCGGGGAGGCTCTGACCACGTACCAGTCGGGACGTCGCGAAGTTCATCGTCCAACTCGACAACCGCCAGTTCCACACCATTCATCGCGACCGTTGCCTGACGATCAAACGACGACAACTCAAAATCGACCACTTCGTTGAACCAGTCCTCTTTCAGCTCAACACGACGGTCTGGCTTCTGGCCTTCAGCCAGCACTCGATCGGCTTCCCCTGCCGCTGATCCAACAAGCCAGAGGTCCAGTAACTTTGCGGCAGCATCGATGCGACAAATGATCTGTTTCTTGCGGCAACTCAGGCGAGCGACAAATTCACCAGTCGAGGCTGTCTCTTTTTGCGCCGCACCTGATCGTGGCGGCTCGTCGTTCCGGAAGTCTTTGTGAGTACCATTGCGACTCGAAAAGTCCAACTGAACGGCCAGCATCAAATCATTAACGCGGTACTGCTCTGAAACTCTCACCGGCTGGTTGTAACCGTACGCATCAGAAATATTGCTCAGTCGTAGCGACTCAAAAGCTGACCGATCTCGTTGCAATGAGTAAGGCGAAAACCGCGGCCAATGAAAATATCGCACCCATGAAAGACTCGTCAGCCGCTGAGAACTAGTCTGCAGCAAATACCTATCTGAAGATGAACCGCGACGACGAGCAGTCGGCTCGCCAACCGCGCCGTCCTTGAATACAAAATCCGCGGCCGCGATTTTCCATGCCGGGTCGGTGAGCCATCGGGGGATCCAATTGACGCCGGTCGCCTGGAATTGCTGGTCAAAGACCGGAATCCTGATCGCGCGTTGTGCTGTCATCGTTTTGCGCTGAATTCGTCCGTCAATATAGACGTCTCCGTCGCGCACATGGATCGTCTCGCCTGGGAGTCCAACCACTCGTTTCACGTATGCCTGATTCGGGTTGTTCGGATTCAGAAAGACGACGACTTCCCAGCGATTCGGATCATCAAACAGGTACGCATACTTATTAACCAGTAACTGGTCGCCATCATTCTGCGGTACCTTTGTCAGATCGATCGCTCCCTGCCCGCAGTTCGGACAAGTCGCCATTTGAGACGGAGCCATGGTCGGCCGGTCAAAGGCCACACCGAATGCAAACTCGTACTTGCAGTCTGGACAAACGACCTGCTTATGGTACCCGAGCAGAGACGGAGCCATCGAGCCCGTCGAGATGATATAGCCTTCCAGCAGAAAGGCTCGGAACACGATCACAGCAACGGCCAGGCAGGCCAGAGATTCCACTATCTGACGAAATAGGCCGGCCTCTTCCGGTTGCTGTTTCGCGGCTTGACGGCCGTCGACTGCTGATTGCTCCACCGGTGCGGGCGTCACCGTCCAGTCCGATTTCCGCTCGGAGGCGAATTCGGCCGCAGTCGCGTACCAGGCTGGATGTTCGTTGACTGCCATTCAGTTTTTCGCGTTCGCAAGCATCCGAATTTAGTGAGCTCGACGTATCGCCCCAAGGCCGTAATCACCTCGCCCCACCAGGAAGCGGAAGTCTAACCACTGGTACGGTCATTCCGAAACGGCTGTCTGTAACTACGCACCTTCCGCCGATCAGGTTGGTCACGAACCGCGAACCAGCAGACGCCCGCGCTGATCTCATCTTGACCCAAATCGCCGAATCCACAAAATCCCCGGCACTGCCGAGTCAGCAGGTTGCTGCGCTCACGGAAGATTGCACACGCACATTCCACTACCTCGCAACAACGCCGAACACTTTCCAGCACATGGCGACAATGATTGTCGTTCAGAATATCAGTGGACAAGGAGGTCCGACCGGATGCCGCTATCGCTGCCTGATCTTCCCAGTCCAGTCAGTTTACGACGGCTTTTGCCGGACGCCAGCTTTGTGGGTTGCGGCGAAGTGATCGTCAATGATGCCACCGACGATAGCCGGCTGGTGACCGAAGACTCGGTTTTTGCAGCCATTTGCGGGACGAGAATCGACGGACGCGAGTTCGCTGCCGATGCCGTCGCAAACGGATGCTCGGCCGTGCTGACAGATCGCCCTCTCTCGGATGTCACGGTTCCGCAATGTGTGGTCCCGAACGTTCGAGCCGCCTACGCCCGCATCTGCAACGCCGTCAGCGGAAAGCCAACATCTCGACTCCAGATCGCAGGCGTCACCGGCACGAACGGAAAAACGACAACGACCTGGATGTTGCGTTCGATTCTCGATACCGCCGATCGACGATGCGGACTGCTGGGCACCATCGAGTACTCTGACGGCAACGTAACTTCGCCAGCCAGTTTGACGACTCCCGGCCCACGAAGCGTCTTTCTGTGGCTTCGACGCATGATCGAGAACGGCTGCCGACACGCAGCGATCGAACTATCAAGCCACGCGTTGTCTCAAGACCGCATCGCCGGAACACCGCTCGCAGCGGCCATCATCACCAACGTGACGCAGGATCATTTCGATTACCACTCCAACTTCGAAACGTACCTTGCCGCCAAATCAAAGATACTCGACTACGTCGTGAAGGACGGTATCGTCGCCATTAATATGGACGACCCCGGCAGCGCAGAACTTCGTGACAAAGCACTGACGGCCGGACATCGAGTCGTATCATTTGCGATCACGCAGTCCGCTGCCCTCAAAGCAGAAGTTCTTGACGAAAACGCGAAGGGCAGCCGTTTCCGCCTTTCGACGACGGACCTCAACGTTCCCACAGACCCGAACGAAATTGAGATCACGACGGCTCTGCCCGGGCGACACAATATTCTCAATTGCCTGGGCGCAGCCGCTGCGGCGCTCCACATGGGTGTGACACTAGCAGACATCCGGGCAGGACTCGAAGGTCTGTCGAGCGTTCCGGGCCGCCTTGAGCCAATCAATTGCGGGCAATTATGCCCTGTCTTCATCGACTACGCCCACACAGACGATGCATTACGACAAGTCGTTGACAGTCTGCAGTCACTCACGACCGGCCGAGTTCTCTGCGTGTTTGGAGCCGGTGGGGATCGTGACCATTCAAAGCGACCGTTGCTGGGCGAAGCCGCATCTCACGCCGACTTCGCCATCGTTACGAGCGACAATCCTCGCACGGAAGAACCGCTGGGCATCATCGAAGAAGTAGTCGCCGGTTTTCCACACGGATTCGCCAGTTTCCATGTCGAACCCAACCGCCGACGCGCCATCGAATATGCGCTCGCTGAAGCTCACCCTGGCGACTGTGTTCTGATTGCCGGAAAAGGGCACGAGTCTGAACAGATTGTCGGCACCGACCGTCTGCCATTTGACGATCGACTGGTCGCTCGCGAAATCCTCATACGTCGACAGTCCGCCAGTGAAACACAGGTCACGGCGGCAACATACTCTGCAACGACGACTTCCAAGTAACGACGACTCGAGCTGTTCATGGAATTTTCACTTAACCAAATCTCGCAAGCCACCGGAGGGACGATCGTCCGCGCTGACGGTCCGACCGACCTGCCGCTGCGTATCGTGACCGATTCTCGAGAAGCGACATCCGACACGGTCTTCTGGGCACTTCACGGATCGACTCATGACGGACACACCTTCGTTAAGGCTGCATTTGAAAATGGAGCGACAGCCTGCATCGTCAGTTCAACGTGGGTATCGCAGCAGAACGGCGAGACTTCCGGACTGCTCATTGAAATTCCCGACACACTGCAGGCACTGGCTGACCTTGCCGCATGGAATCGTCAACGGTGGCCAGTCCACGTCATCGGAATTACGGGCAGCTTTGGCAAAACGACGACGAGAGAAATAATTTACGCGGTACTGTCTCAGAAGTTCGAAACGCTCCGCAGTCCAAAAAATTTCAACAATCAATTCGGTGTTCCGCTTACATTACTTCAACTCGGCTCTCATCATGATGTGGCGGTGGTGGAACTTGGTGCTTCCGCTTGTGGAGAAATCCGCAGACTTGCACAAATCGCTCAGCCGGACACGGGAATCATCACCGGAACCGGTTTCGCCCACGCCGCTCAGTTCGGTGGGTACAAGGCTGTTATTCGAGCAAAAGGCGAACTTGCCGAAGCCATCCCCGGCCGAGGCCTGCTCCTGCTTTGCGGTGACGAGGAAAGCGCCGAAGCTCACGTCACCCGAGCCGTTTGCCGTGTCATCCGAGTCGGAACCGGCTCCAGTCACGAATCCGTCAACAATCTGATTGCCACCGAGGTCGTGCAGGCAGGCGCAAAACTTCAAGTCACGATTGCCGAGTCTGTCTTTGAAGTCACGGCGTCAGGCAGGCACTTCGCCCGCTCTGTTTTGTTCGCCGTCGCAGTCGCTCGCGACCTCGGCATGACTGACGAGGAAATTCAACTCGGCCTGAACAGCTTCGTTCCCGTCGCCGGGCGCTGCGAGATCCGCCAATTTCAAAACTGCACCGTCATCGACGACTGCTACAACTCCAGCCCCGAAGCCATGCAGGCCGCCATCGCCGTACTGGCCGGCCAAGAGACTTCCGGGCAACGCATTCTAATTACTGGAGACATGCTGTTGCTCGGCGAGCACGCTGCAGATTGCCATCGAAACGTCGGAATCACCACGGCCGCATCGGGCATTGATCATATCTTCGCGCTCGGTCGTTCAGCTGAAGACGTTGTAGCCGGTGCAGTCGAATCCGGTTTTGATCCGGAACACGCGAGGGCACACGTCAACCTCGACGAACTGCTCGAACAACTCAAAACAGTCGTGTCAGACGGCGACGTCATCCTTGTGAAAGGCTCCCGCGCCACTCACATGGAACAGGTCGTCGACTGGCTGAAAAATCAATCAATCGCATCGACTGATAATGACCAGACGTTCACGCGGGAGGTCTCCACAGAATCAATTTGAGCTTCGAGATCTGCTGCATGCAGAGGATTTGCGGGAATCAATATGCAGCGACCGGCGCTGTCGGAAGTGAGCATCCGGAATCTGGAATCGGGCGATCAAACGGGTCCGATCGTCTTCCAGATTCC
>CALGTK010000296.1 GCA_937904325.1 uncultured Planctomyces sp. | reverse complement strand
ATGAAGAGCGTGTCACCCAAATACCAATCGTCCCCGGTGGCTCGTTCACCCTGGAGCAATCCGGTGTCTGGCGTGCTATCGCCGTCGAACACTCGGGTCTTGAAAGTGAGCCTTCGCTACCCATCAAGCTTCCGGCTGGCAAGCTCACCATACTCAGCAGCGCCCCTGCCGATTTCGCCTGGACGAGCGTCCGGGAACGCGATGACGTTTTCGAAACCGTTCACATCCACGATGGGGTGATCTGTCTGGAATGGTATGCAAATGGCGTTCTCACTCGTCGCCATGACCTCAACGACACGGACAAAGCGACTCGCCGCATCAAATACAACAACGGTCGAATCGCCACCCGCGAGTACTACAAACCCGATGGCCACCTGGTGAGTCGCGAGATTTTCGATGAGTCTGGTACCGTTGCTGAACACATCCGATTTCTCGCTGAACCCAAAGGCGGCGCCCGCGATATTCCTCGCGAGACCTGGCACTATGACAGAGGGATGCCTATCCGCCATATGAAGCACGATACCGGTCGTGAGTATTTCAAGAAGGAAAATCGTTGGGGTTATCTCGATGACAAGGGGAATTATATCGACACGCCCCGCGAATAGATCCCTCATTTTTCTGAGGTCACCCCGTTCCTTTATCTGACGTATAAACGGTCAGGCCCGGATCGGTCCGTTAAAAGAAGAATCCTGGCAGTCATTCTTCCAAGGAAAAGACCCAAACTGTCCATCAGATTCAATCGCAGCAGAGGCGATACATTCCGGGCAGCGCTTGATCCCGATTTACGATCGGGCCTGGATCGGTCTCCAGACTTCGTGTTGTCAACCGACGCAGCAGGCGTGGGCTTGTTTGGGCCGAACCGTGCATGGTCACGAGGATGTTGCCGAGGACTGTTCAGGCGTCTTTCGAGTTGAAGATCGGGCGGCGATGGTCGGTGACCACAGTAAAGAAGAATGCCCAGCCTGGAACGTGTCCTCGTCTCCAGTCTGGCATGTTTGCAAGGATACGGTTGGCGTTGCGATGAATTGAGTATAGATGCCGTGTCCGGCGGGTACCGGCCCTGCGAGTTCCATCTCATACAACGTAGCTGGAAACCAACCAGGGGTTGGGATTCTGTGCGATTTTTCTCTGACTTTGCTGGCGGTATTAAAAGAAGGAACCCTGAAATAGCTGGCGTTTCATCTGAAGAAACAAATTCAACTCAATCAATAATGAACTTACCCACGATGAATCGTTTCACTTTTTTCAATTCGCGTGCCGTTGCCGACGTGATGTCCCTGTGAGTTACACGGCGGCGGAGCAGATCTCGTCGTCAGCACCAGGCATGCCGCGCGTAATCAACGCGCGTGTTTCATCATCCAGCGAATCCTGCGCTTTCATGAAGGTGGAAATAAAAACAAAGGTCAGCGTCAACGCGTTGATTCTTAGCATTTGGGCCCTGCAGAGCTACAGGCACGGCTCGGCTTAAATTCACGGAAGGCAGCATACAATTATGAATTGTCATTCAGGGTGATAGCCGGTTTCCAGCTCCACGATTGAAGGCGACACATCTGACAGATCCTGCGTCCCTCGAAGCCTTCCGGGTAACGGTCTTTAGTAAGCGTTTTCTCCGTGAAGAAAGGTTCGTTAGCGATCACTGGCAGGTTGGGGCCGGAAAGAGGAACCGATTGAGGCGATCGCTTCTTCCTTGTCGCCAGGTAGAGACTTCGCAGCCCATTCAGGAACTGTCCCGGACCGACCGTTTTGCCTGCAATCTCAATCGATGCCGGGATCGATTGCTCGTTATCGATGACACGATCGATGAGCGGTAAAGACTTGAGCATCGCTGCTGAAGTTGCGTCGCCTTGCTCCGGTTTATCGGGGATCGGCGAAGTTGGGCCAATCAAGTTTCGCGTGAAAACCTTTTCCGGCAACGCACCGTCCTCGTGATAGACTCTTAGTACCCGGACAAGCATGCCGAACGCTTCCGCTGGTGATACCGACAACGTGTCGCTGACATAGGCATCCAGGCGATTGCTGAGTAATGCACAGACGTCGTCGAGTTCCCGCAGGCTCAGCCACTGCCCCTGGTTATCGCGGAAGCCTCTGCGATACTCTGAAAACGATGTGAATGCAGCTCGCTCGGCGTAGTATTTGATGATGCGTTTGAATAAGTCAAAACCTTTCTGGTACTTCGCCTCGGGAAGCAGGTCCAGATAGTGGGGGTGCTCCTCGTAATAGAGGTCGTCCTCACGGTAGATGTTCGGCTTCGGATGTTCGAACGGAAACACAGCGTAGGTTTTGTAGGAATGCTGAAAAGCCCTGATCAGCGTGCTTTTCTGCCCCTTGAGCTTCTCCGCGAATCGGTCGAACTTGATCCGGTAATACTTTTCCCGATCCCGATATTGGCCTTCCGGTTCCGGCTTCAGCCCAGTGCTGAAGAAACGTTCCACTCCCATCGCGCTCTCACAGCTGGGGACGAAACTATTGCAGAACCACACCGCCCCGTGACCTCGAGCCGGTATGGGCAGATATCCGATCGTCGGCAGGCCGGCCTGGCTACTGGCGAAGATTGACTGCGGAGCCTTATTAAACTCCGTCGTGTAGTAAACGGGACGTCGCCCGAATAGCTCCTCGACAACTCTGAGTCCTGGCAGTTCGTTTCTGGTCCATTCTGTGGTGCCATCGCGCCAGTTCATTTTCTCCAGGTACCCGGCCATAAACGGAGCTGCACCATGATGATTGCAGTGAAAGCCGATCTCGTGGCTCATCAGTGCTTCAACCACGTCCAGCCGGCCGTGGTGTTTCAGCGCTCGGGCGTAATCGCCGGTCAGGTGGAAGTTGCCGATCAATCCTTCTTTGGTCAGAAACTCGGCGAGCGATTTGATATGGTCGAAATCCTTTGGCTCATCTGCCACTTCAGTCGCGAACGAGAGGATGACCTGCGTGCTCGTCTGACGTTCCGTGGCTGGCTTCGACACTTCATCCGCACCCAGCAATGTGGAATGGAAGTTGTAGAGAACCGGTAAGGCAGCCGACGTCGTCAGGAATTGTCTGCGCGTAGTCATTGTGTTTTCCATTCAGTTGGCTTGCGATCAAATTATAGTCGCCTATGCTGATCAACACGATACTCCGTGTACCCATTACTTTAAGTCTCCGACAACCGATGCCAATATCCAAACCTGTACGGTATGCCGAGACGCTGCAGATGCGGCTGCGAGCGGCGTATTTCGCTATGCATCGCCATTCCAACCGACACTTTCTGCAGTTCGAGACGACGGCGGATCAGTACGTGCTGTTGTCTTATCTTGCGGAAGAAGACGGCATCACACAGCAGGAGTTGTCGTCCCGTTGTTCGTCGGACGCGCGGACCATCGGGACGATGATCGAACTGCTCGAACGCAATGGTCTGGTCGAGCGTCAGCCGCACCCGTCCGACCGCCGCGCATGGCAGGTATTTCTGACCGATACCGGACGGGCACGTCACGCGCAACTCAGAAAGAATTCGGAAGAGATCCGTGACGCCCTCAACGACACGCTGGATCCTGAAGAACAGGCGATCGTACAGAAGGCGCTCGATCGCATTGCCGAGGCATTTACCAAGCCATGATCACGGGACCGCAAATCGCCAGAGCGTGGAGTTTTGCTGGCCACCACCGTCTGGCGACGGTGGCTACAACTGTTTCGTGACCAACGCCATTTACCAGGTGAGTACGCAATGAAAACACCGCTTTACATCCTGACCTTCTGTGTCGTCGCCGTCGCGAGCAAATTCAGCGAGGGTGACGACCATTCGGCCGAGTTGCCCGACCTTGCCTTGCAGCCGCCACGCGTAACGGCTGAGTTCGACCCGGACACCGTGAAGAGCACTCGCGGCGCGCAAGGCGTTCCGGCGATCGAACGCGCCGCGAACGGACGGCTCTGGGCGGCCTGGTATGCGGGACCGAGCCCGCGAGGCGTGGAGAGTTCCAGGAGTTATGTCGTGCTCGCCACGAGCAGCGACGACGGAGTCACATGGTCCGAGCAGTTGCTTGTCCGGGCACGCCGGTTCGTTCATACCTACGACCCTTGCCTCTGGATCGATCCGCGCGGGCGGCTGTGGTTTTTCTGGGCCCAGAGCGCCGGAGTTCAGGACGGCCGCATGGGTGTCTGGGCGATCGTGACCGAAAATCCCGGCGCCGAAAAACCGGACTGGACCGAGCCGCGACGGATCGCCACCGGAGTCATGTTGAACAAACCGACGGTCCTGAAAAACGGCGACTGGCTGCTGCCTGTGGGCTTATGGCGAGACAACACCAACGTACCGAACGTCAAATTCGATGCCGAGGAACTTGCGCCCTACACGATCGAGATGCTGACTCACGACCTCGGCGACGAGCGTGGTTCCAACGTGTATCGATCGACGGATCAGGGCAAGTCGTTCGAACGCATCGGTCAGGTCCGCATTCCCGGCACACGAGTCGATGAGCACATGATCGTCGAGCGTGGTGACGGCAGCCTGTGGATGCTGCTGCGAAATACAGGCGGAATCGCACAGAGTGTCTCCACCGATGGCGGCCGAACGTGGAGTGACGGATCGCTCTACCTGCAGGGCCGAATGTTCGCCAACAAACGATTCTTCATTCGTCGGCTGAACTCCGGAGCGTTACTGATGGTGCGGAACAACTCACCAGACGGAAAACGCTCTCACATGACGGCGTTCGTGTCGGACGACGACGGAGCGACGTGGAAAGGCGGGCTGCTACTGGATGAACGAGAGTCATCGTATCCCGACGGTATTCAGGCGGAAGACGGCACGCTTTTCATCATCTACGACCACCAGCGTTACACACTCAACCGCGCCGGCAAGCGGGGAGTGGGCTCCGTCGTAATGGCGACGTTCCGCGAAGAAGACATTCGCGCGGGCAAGCCAGTCACGAACAAAGTGCGCCTTCAACAGGTCGTGACACAACTTCAGGACACGGACGATACGTCGGGAGCACCGGGGAAATGAAGATCCAACTGATAACCGCGGTCGCCGCGCTGTGGTGTTGCGGAGAAAAGAGTCCTGACCGGCCTGACCCCTTAGATCTTTTCTTTGTGAGTTGTCTTAAATATTCCATTATCAGCAGCAAAGTGCCTCTTCAAGTATCGCGGATACGATTTTTTCAGTGAGAACCAACCCCATGAAAGTGATATCTGTCCTAGTCATCGCCTGTTTGTTTGTCTTTCCCTCGGGATCTTTCGCGTCAGCAAACGACAAGGGCATCACGTGGCTCGTTACTTATGACGGCAAGGATTTACCAGCCTCGGAATGGAAAGTCCTCGGAGATCCGAACGCGACAATCAATCCAGAGGGGTTGAGACTAGTCGATGACTCAGCCGATATGGCTTGTTTCCGAGCGCCGTGGAAATGGAGATCGGACCAGGAGATCATCGTCGAGGCCAAGGTCAAGGTGGTGTCTATCACCGGTTCGCGGATCACCGGTTCGAAGAAGTATAGGAACGCTTCTCTGTGGCCCTGGCGAGATGGAGCTGCTGTGTCCGTGCTGGTCAGCGATGGTCGACATCATGACGGGCTGGTGCTTTTCCCAACATCAGCCGCGAACCACACAGATCGGTCCATCAGGATGAATACCACGAGCCGATTCCACTTGTACAGACTGATTATTCGAGGCAGAGATATGGAAATCTGGGTCGATGGTGAGCGAAAAGTGACCGGTCAGGGTGCGTTTTGGAAGCCGACGGATTCGACTGAGCCTTTCATACAATTTGGGTCGAGTGCGAAGGCCGGGCTGGGCGAGGCGATTTGGGCTTCCGTGAGGCTGGGCGTGCGGAAAATCACTACCCCGCCACTAAAAGATCCAGTCAAGATAACGGCCAGCAAGTCATGGGATATTCCCCGAGAGGATGTCAACCATACGCGGCCTTATCTCTACGACATGGGGAAAGGCCTGCTGCTCATGAGCGTGGCTCAAGGAAGGGACGCATTCTACGAACCTTATGGAGTGCTCAAATCGACCAATGCCGGTAAGACCTGGGAGCCCATCTCTGGACTCGATCAATTGGAGACCACCCCGCTGCCGATGTTGCGCCGTCCTGATGGAACTATCCTTGGTATGTCGCGCTGGACCCGCACCCAGCCCGATGGTTCGATCGTGGGAAAAACCACATATATGAACGCTCAAGCCACATCGCTCACTATGGAAGACAACCGGATCGTTCTGCCGAAGGAGTTCACCAACGAAACTCCGGGAGACATGATCATCTGCGAACGCCACGTTTGGAACGATAACGATGGTTGCGCTACGATGGTCGTGTGGAGTCGGAAGCAGGTGAAGTTGGATGATGGGCGCACCAGAACAATGCGTATGTCACACCTTGTCCGCAGTACTGACAACGGCAGGACGTGGAACTACCTTTCCACTATCGGTCCTGGCGGCGAACCTGCTGTGGTGCGTCTGACTGACACCAAGATGACCGCTGTGATCAGAGGTGGCGGTTCGAGGATGTACCAGATGTTTTCCCAAAACGCCGGGAGAACTTGGACGGAACACGTCGAACTCGAAGTTGGCAAAGTATTGCCCGATCTGGTGCTCATGAGTAACGGTATCCTTGCGTGCAGTTACGGGCGGCCAGTCTCGAGCCTGATGTTTAGTCTCGACCATGGGAAATCCTGGACGTCGCACCACGTTATATCTGATAAGATTCGTTTCAATTATACCAGCATCCAGGAAATCAGCCCCGGTCGTCTGCTCTATGTTCACGACGCGCCGGAAATGAACGCGATGTTCATCGATGTGCAGCGAGCACAGTGATCGAGAAAGACATGAGTTAAGTTGGGCCGGTTCCTACCGGCCGATTTCGTCTGGGTGTGCAAACAAGTGACTTCGCACAAACCACCAATCATCACCTTCGTTGGTGCATTGAAATCACATTCTGGCCGGTGGGAACCGGCCCTACTTAATTGACACTTCGTTTGAAGAATCAAATTCAAATCAATCAATAGCGAGCTTACCTACATTGAATCGTTTCACTTTTTTCAATTCGCTCGCCATTGCTGCCG
>CALGTK010000295.1 GCA_937904325.1 uncultured Planctomyces sp. | reverse complement strand
CGACCAGTGCTTTCGCGGCTTTCGCGAGTTGGTGGCTTTCTTCGACGACCGCCTGGGACTGATCAGCCATGCGGTCGTTCTGCTTGATCTGCTCCGTCATGGTTTGCTCAGCGAAGTCGGCAAGCCGTTCATCCGGGGAGCTACCGCATCCGCCGACGACTCCGAGCATCAGCAGAGCCAGGCACATTGCCACTCGTCGGAAGTGAATCATCTGCTTCATGGGCATTTCTCCATTGGGAAAAGACTCGGGCCAGAAGCGACTGCAGAGCACGCCGCAGTCGAAACTCTTTGGCCCAGCCAAGGGTGAGTAGCACGACCAGCACGCTGCTGGCCGCAACAAGAGCAAAAGTCATTGAGGTCTCCTTCTGAAAAGGGTTGTGGAAACGAAAAAAGCCCCGCTTTCCAGGCACCTCGTGATGAGATGACCGGAAGACGGGGCATTGAACACGAATTTCGGGTCTGGGAGAGCTAAGCATCCCCTTCAAATAATAGTGACACCGATCGAGCGTTTCTTTAGGTTCCGAACGTCTCTCCGCTTGCTTCAGACATCTGCCTGCGTTTTTTACGCTGCATCCGTTTACTTCATCCGCCTGCTTTTCGATCGCCCCAGGTTTTGAGGTGCATTGCCGTCGTTGACGGGCTGGATGTTTCAAAATGGCTGCTGAGCCCGCTCTATTCGATCCCGTACTGCATGGCCGAGCCAAGTGCCTCGTTTAGCAGTTTCTGCGGAGCTTGGGTGTAGTTTCGCTCTTCGACCGTCGCCGGTGCATGCCCGAGAAATAGCACCTCCCACCCTCCGTAATCTTTGTTCGATCTGAGCAGGTTCGCCGATGTTTTGCGAAAGAATTTCAGTGGCTTCTTGATGCCCTTCTTTCGCTTTAGCTTGGAGAAGTCGTCACGACGAGTTAAGAAAAGCGTTCTTTCTAGTATGCAATCGTGCCTAGTCGGGGACACAACTATGCTGAATTCAACTTTGACAGTGAATTCCACAAAGTGATGTAAACAAACAGGTTGTGGCGACTGCTTCCGATAGGGATTCGGGACATAGGCCGATGCTTCGCGGTTCTGGGTCCGTTTGCGGCTGATTCCAGCGTCGAAGGCGAAAAACTCAATCCTGCTAAACGCGAAGATATTACACAAGAATACCCGGCTCAGTTTAAGGCTGAACCGGGCAGCGGTTGGTAGGGACTAATTCACGTGAGGGTTGCCACGCGGCGTCGGAATCAGCTCTGTCATTACCGTTGGCCCTGTTCCCAGCACTGGCGTTGCCACGCCGGATACGTCCGCGATTTCCGTACTATTCTCCGCGGCATCCATTTCCAAGGCGAGCTTCAATCCGCGAGGGCTATACCCGAGTTTTTTAACGATGTCTTTAATGGGGCCGCCGTCGTCGAGCATCGCTTTCACGCGGGACAGTTTCTGGTGGCGGCAGTCCGCTAACGTTGGGACTGGTAGATCCCGAGTCGCTTGCCGCCATTTGATCCAAATTTTTTCCTGTATAGCTCCTCTCTTCTCCGACGGATTTCATGTTTGGTGCGAAGCATCTTAGGTCGCCTCGGCGAATTGCGTTAAGTATGGATTCAAGAGTCAGCCAAGGGTCTCTGATAGCTAAAAAAAGGAACGCCATGACCGCCCCGAAGGGCGGCCACGACGTTCCGGTGGTTAGTGACGACGGTGGTTTCGAGTTCGGCTGCGTCCGACGTCGTAGCTTTTGCGGCTGCCGGTGCGTTTGCCGGTCTTGTAGAACCACCATGCGACGAAGCAGATCATCCAGCCTGCTAGTCCTTCCGTTTGATCTCCTTGCCGGATTGCCTTGGGACGAGAGCCCCTTTGAAAACCCATTTCACGCAATCCGATCTGAGGATCCAGCTGACTGACCAGTCGCCTGAGAGCAGGTTGAGACGAGTGTCAGCGTCGATGGGGAAATTGCGAAGCCAGCGAGTGAACTGATGAACGATCATCCCCGCCGCGATGCTTGCCGCAATCGTGCTGCGCGAGGTGCCGGTTTCCTTGCTCGGCTTCAGCGGCACCGAACAAGTTGAGTTGATGGATCAAGTGGGCATGGAGGGTTACGACATCCCTCATGTGATATGCCCCGTTTTTGCTCGAAACTTAGCTGGAAGATTCATCTACCTCGATATCGGTGGGTTGACGAGTCGAGTGGTCAAGCCGGTGGGCCTGAACAATCAAGTAAGCAAGGTGGGCAGCGATTTGGTCTCGTTCCGATTCGTTCAGTTTGGACTTCTCCTTCGTTTTGTTTGGGTTGGGCATGAGTTTTCCTTGACGTGTTGTTGGCTAGCGCGACAGCGCACAAAAAAAAACGCCTCACCTGAAGGTGAAGCGTTTGTGATTTTGATTCGGAAGCGACGAACTTATTCAGGCCGTCTCTTCTTTCCATTGTTGTACGGAACAGCTGGTGGCTCAATTCCTTTCATTTCGTACCAACGACGGTAACTACACCAAACATTGCCAGAATTGACTTTGTGGCCCTCTCGCTTGAGCTGTTTCGCAGTTTCGCGATAGCTCATCCCCTCAATGTCAATGAGTTGATGAACCCGCTCAGCGATAGCGTCCATTCGTGGCGGCTTCCGAAGCCAAACCGTGACCGGTGTAGCGTCAGCGGTCTCTGGCTTGGATTCGCCAGAGCATGGCATCGAAGAATCAAACCCACAGACTAGCCGTGGCAGGAATGTTCCAAGCACGTTGGTGCGTTTTCGATTCTTACGTTGTTCGACGCGAACCCAAATTTGTCCGCCGGTCAACGAACGGAATACCGCCAGTGCCTTGTAGACCGCGTCTTCGCCAAGTTCACCCGCAGCAGCCTCAGAGAGCAAAGTCGACATCTCCGACAGTCGTTCGCGAATCTGTTCGACTGTCAGCGTGGAAGTCATCCCGTCGACCGATCGTTGTAACTGATTGACTTCACTTTGGACTGCATTGCGTTCGGACTGAGCCGCCCGGAGACGGCCTTTGGTTTCCTTGCGATCTGCTTCGGTGCCTTCGCCAGACATTTCAAAAAGGTCATTGACGCGGTTGCCAAGTACGGCCAGTTTTTTGCGAGCACGAGCGAGTTTTTCGTCCAGGTTCGGATCGGCATGCGCATCAAGCTCCTGGCTCTTAAGGATAGTTGCCTCGACCAGTTCGGGATCTTTTGAGATTAATGTCGACAATTGGCGACAGATCGCCTCAACCGCATCCTGACGTCGGACTGCGGATTTGCAGGCACACTGGTCTCCGTTTTTGCATTGCATCCCCTTTCCTCCGGCACCGGTTTGGTAAAACCGCACCGGCGATTCAGGTGTGCTGCAGCTTTCGCAGTGAAAAAACTCGGTGGTCAGGTCCCAAAGTTGCAGCTTCTTCGGCTTGCGTGGACCTCGCGGACCGGTCTTCTTACTTTCAAACTTGACACGCAGTTTTTCAAACGTGTCGTCGTCGAGAATGCGAAGATCTTCGTACTCAACGGTGGTAACCTCGTTGTCTGGCTGTTCCACCTGCTTGACGTAGTCGAGCTTGGTGGAAAACTGATTCCGCCGCCGACCGAACTCCCATTTTCCTATCAAACGCTCGTTCGTGAAGAGACGTCGATAACAAGCGAAATGCAATTTTCCGGTTGACGCACGCGGATCGACTGGGCCGCCAGCGGCGTTCCAGTGACGAACGCCCTCGCGAACTGACATGCCGTTCAGCAAAAGCTGGGCATGTTCGCGGATAAGCTTCGCCGCTTCCGGGTCCACCTCCGGCATGGTGCGGGGTCTTTCACGATTGGTCCGCGGCGCATCTGGAATCACCTTGCGGCGGTATCCGATTCCGATCGCACCCGTCGTCCAGTTTTTCATGAACAATCCAGTCAACCCGGAACGAACGTGATCTGCGATCGCATCGAGCAACATGTCGTCCATGATACCATGGATCTGTAACTGCAGTTTCCACGTCTTGAGATCGTTGGTGTCGATGCCCTGCGAGACGATGACCGCCCGGAGACCTTCTTCAACCACCTCCTCATTGATGAACTGATAGCCTTTTCCGGCTTGTCGAAACAATCGACTGGCCTTGTAAACCAACAGCACCTTCGCCAATCGCTCACGAAGAATCGCTTTCGTTCGATCGAGGCCAGCTCGCTGGATCTGCTTCCCTTTGACCCCTTCATCGACCGAAATCAATACCGGAGGGACGTAGATGCGGTTCCTCGCCGCCCACTGAATGCATTCTCGAACCTGA
>CALGTK010000294.1 GCA_937904325.1 uncultured Planctomyces sp. | reverse complement strand
AACGACGACAGACTCAGCGCTCGCCCTGGTCGGCAGCGGCAACAACGATAAAGAAGTCAAAGAATCACGCGGCGTCTCGCAGGCAACTGGCGACACCGGGGCGTCGTTCCCGGAAGAGTTTCGATCGGGGCTCGACGAATTCTTCAATCGGCTCGACAAAGATTACACGCGACAGTGATCCAGAAGTGGCACCTCGGAAGAGGAGAGAATGGTCTGATGATTAGAAAAGTCCAACCCCCGCAACGAGCGACGGCGGTGTGCACCAGCGGGTTGCTGGCAGTATCGCTCACTCTTGTAATGACACAGCCGTGTGATGCATTCCCTGTCGATTTCGTGCTGACCCCACCGGGCGAAGCAAAGCAGGCAAAACCTGAAATCCAGGCGGCCAAAGAGGCCCCCGTTAACGCCAGAAAGGCAGACGATCCGAAACCTGCAGCGGGCAATAAAAAACCCTTAAAACGTGGATTTGTCCGCCAGAAAGCCGCCATCGTTGCAGTGGGTGCTGCCGAAGCCGCGGCAGAAGTCGGAGTGGTTCTGGGCGACCTGATCAATGATCTGTTCAGTGGTGGTAACCGCGGTGGCAAGGCCGTCGTCGCGAAACCGGCAGTAAAGGCTCTCAAGAATTTTGAAGCACAATATGGCAGGCACTTTGATCAAGTGGTTAAGACCGAATTGCATTTCATCAGGACTATCTGTGAGCCAACCCGTCAGCAATACGACGCGATGGCTACGGACGGAAAGTTGATCCGTACAAAAACCATCGAAAAGTTCGCTCTGCAACGGCAAGGGATCAATCGTGGAATCCAGTCGAAGGATTCCAACGCACGAAATCCCATTGCAGAAGGTCTGCTGCTCTCGGCGAAGCGTCACCTCTCAGCAGATCAGACCGCTATCTATGAACGTGAACTTATTGCGAGAAAAGAGGCAGCTAAAAAAGTTGCCATTCTCGTCACAGCCGAAAAACTGGATCGCCGACTCATACTGGATATACCGCAACGAGCTCAGATAACCAAAGTGCTTACCGAAAACTGGAATCCATCGTGGGGTGCCCCGCAGATGTTGATTCGCGGCGGCCAGTTTTTGCCTGACATTCCTGACTTGAAGATTACACCGATACTCACCGCTACCCAGAAGAAGGTATTAAAAAACACCACGCAGCAAAGCAATGTATTCTGGGGATTCAACGTCGGCAGGAATCAGGTCATCGTCCTGAGAGATGAAGAGTGGGATGAAGAGCCTAAGGGCGAGGCATCGGACAAAGCTGAAGCAACAAACAAAGTTGCCGACGCAGACAAGCCTGGAGGTGATAACGCGGTGGAAGCAGTTGACGCCAAACAAGCGGAAACGGCACCAGAGGGTTCGAAATGAACAAGCAACATCCCACTTCATGGCGATCAGGGCTTCTTCCTGCCGCGATCCTTATCCTCTGCGTCACACATTTCGATTCGGTCGCGTACGGGCAGGTTGGCTGGACCGACCAGCAACTCGATCAATGGGTATTTCAGCAGTACGGCAATGCATCAACAGCTCGAGCTCGATTGAAAGAGTCGTTGAAACTCTACACGGAAGATGTTGACCAAATCTGCAGTCTTTCGGACGCTCAGAAGCAGAAACTACAATTGGCTGGGCAGGGCGATGTCGAGCGGTTCTTCAGGAAGTACACAGAGGTCAAAACAAAATTCCAGGCCATCAGAAACGATCAGCAGAAAGTCAACAAGGTCTTTCAGGACATCAGGCCGCTGCAAGCCAAACTGAGAACAGGGCTGTATGATCGTGACTCACTACTGCAGAAGTGTCTGGTCAACACGATCAATCGCAAGCAGTTTCTGCAGTACATGAAGGTCGACAAGGACCGTCAACGCTTCCATCACGAAGCCAGAATTGGTGTCATCATTTCACTACTGGATCAAGCGGCGCCGGTGACCACCGAGCAACGCAGAGAGCTCAGCGAACTGCTCCGACGAGAAACAAAGCCCCTTGAAAAATCCAGTCAGTACGACCATTACGCCATGATGTATCAGGCAGCAAAGATCGACGAGGGAAAATTCCAGCAAATCCTCGACGACATCCAATGGCAGGTCTTCAACCAGCAACTCGGCCAGATGCGTGGCATGGAACAATGGCTGAAGCAGAACGGAATCCTGTCAGACGATGACGACTCCGAAATTCTCCTTCCCGACGAACAGGTGGCCGCCGAATGAACAATCTGCGAGTCGCCTGCAGTACACGCACATTAATCGTGTCTGTCATCCTGCTGCTGTTCGCGCAAACGTTTTCGAGCGTTGTTCTCGGACAACCCCCGAACGCTCGAGTCGGCGAGGCTGTTCCCCGGGACGTTCGAGAAATCTACAACAAAGGTCTGCAATATCTGGTAAAGACACAAACCCAGGAAGGCAGTTGGGCTGGTGGCCAGACCGGCCCTGGCGTGACTGGCCTGGGGTTGATGGTGTTTATGGCTTCGGGGGAAGACCCGAACTTCGGACAGTACAGCGGCAACGTACGGCGTGCTGTACGGAGCCTGATTACCGCACAGGACCCAAACACTGGCTACCTGGGCAACAGCATGTACCACCACGGTTTCGGCATGCTCGGCCTGGCCGAAGCATACGGAGCGGTCGACGATCGTCGAGTCTGGCCTGACGGTAAGAATGGCCGCACGATCGGGCAGTCGCTGGAACTGGCAACTCGAGCAGCGCTGACTTCACAGAAAAACAATCCGCTGGGAGCATGGCGGTACTCTCCCAGCGACACACAGGCCGACACGTCGGTCTCCGGAGCAGTGCTGGTCGGACTACTCGCCGCTCGAAATGCAGGCATCGAAGTTCCAGACACGGCAATCGACAAAGCCATCTCTTACTACACCAAGATGACTTCAGCTTCGGGGCAAGTGGCCTACTCGGGAAACATCGGTGGATTTGACGAATCGCTGGCTCGGATTTCGATCGCCGCTCTCGTCTACTCCGTCGCGAAACGAAAAGACCTTCCGCAGTTCAAGTCGACACTCGGGTATCTGGTCAACAAAGTTGAATTTACGGGTAAGTCCGGATTTGGCTGGGTGAACTACCAGAGATACTACCAGGCCCAGGCCTTGTTTCAGGGCGACGTCGCTGCATGGGAACGATGGAATAAACTTCTGATCCGTCAATTGAAGACTTCGCAACAGGCTGACGGTAGCTTTCCCGGACAGCACGGAGCATCCATCAGCACATCAATGTCGTTGCTCAGCCTTGCGTTAAATTATCGGCTCCTCCCAATTTACGAACGGTGAGTGACCGCCCATGAACAGCTCGATCTTTCAGCAGCGAAAGCCAGGCCGGCAGAGCCGATTGCGTCTGCACGTGCTCTTCTTTGCAGTTTCAGTCATTGCGGTTTCGGCCGGTCCAGAAGTGGCAACGGTACTGGCTGAGGATTCGTCACCAACACAGCCAATTCTGCACCTGGCGAACGACAGTTTTCTTTCGGGACGACTACTGGATACGGATCAGCCAGACGTTCTTCTCTGGCAGAGTCAATCGTTTATCAGGCCGTTCCGCTTCCCGCTCAATGGAGTCTCGACGGCCAATTTCCCGGTCGTTCGCCCTCGACCGAAACCTTCTGGCGAATACTGTATTGAACTTTTGAGCGGCGACGTGATCTATGGAAACATCCTGAAACTTTCAGAATCTACAGTTCGAATTCAGGCAGCGAATGTTGGCCCCATCCACTTAACCCGAGCAAGTATCCAACGCATTTATCGCTGGAAGCAAACATCGTTGGTCTATCTTGGGCCAAACGGGCTTGATGGCTGGGACTTCTCAATGCCCGGCGTCCCAGCTGGAAAAATCTGGACCAGCGATGGCGGATGGCCGCGGACAACAACTCCCAACGCATCCCTGTTCAGAGATTTCGGCCTGCCCGCGCGTTCGGCGATTGAGTTCGAGCTTTCCTGGTATGACAAACCCGACTTCGAACTCGTACTCGAACCTCGCAACCGGCGAGGAATCAATGACTTGAGCGGTCCGGGTCAAGCCGATGTTCAAATCAGGAACCGCAACGCCCAGCCCCCTGCTATCGCTCCGGTCGAAGACGGGTTTCGTTTCGAGGTATGGGACGGAGAACTCGTCGTCGTTGGCGAGTCAGAACGAGACGCGGACGTTGCCAGGGTTACTCCGATCGCAAGTGGACCTGGGGCTGTCCGAGTGCAGCTCTATCTGGATCAGGAAAAGCAACAGCTCAATATCTACTCACGCAATGGCCGGCAGTCGGCGAGCGTGCGGCTGCATTCCAGAAAGCCCGAGATTCGCAGTGGCCTGCGGCTGACCAATCGAAAAGGGCACATCCGACTGAAGTATCTTCGCATCGCTCATTGGGACGGCATCCTGCCCCGGGATGTCCAGGCCGATAAATCCCGAATCCACCAGATCGATGGAAAAATCCTCTATGGACAGGTAACGGCATTCGATCCTCAAAGCAACACGTTCACTCTGAAGCAGGACGAGACCGCCATCCAGATCGACGCAGATACAGTCTCCGACGTCTTCCTTTCGCCGGCTGTTGTAACATCAGAGTCCCCCAGGCCTGCAGTGAATACAAACACCGGGACTCCCTCAGACATCACGACAGACCAGCAAGTCGAAGCGAATCCGGCTCAGGAATTCATCACTTCGAAAATCGTCTGTCAGGACAATTCACAGTTCAGTGGCCACCTGACCGGCATTCGAAACGGAATCATTCAACTGAATAGCGAGAACATAGATGAGC
This sequence comes from uncultured Planctomyces sp., assembly GCA_937904325.1. GTDB lineage: Bacteria > Planctomycetota > Planctomycetia > Planctomycetales > Planctomycetaceae > JABMPE01. Next base: position 16,447 of record CALGTK010000294.1, on the reverse strand, counting down.
CACTGAAAATCCCCCTGAAGGCAATCCGTTCGATTGCTCGGAAACATTCAAGAACACAGGTTTCGTACAAACCAACAGCCAGCGGACGAGACGGCAGACTGGAACTTGACGGAGTCAAACTTCCAGGCCGCCTGATAAGCGGGGTCGAATCGCCAGACGCAAGCTGCCTGGTCTGGCATCCTGACTTCAGCTCAAACGCAAGTCCAATGGCAAAAGACCAGTCAGGCAGAATCGTCTATCGCGACCCACCGAAACCCGTCAAAAAAGCCACACCAACGAACGTGCAGCGGAATATTGTGGGCATTAAAATAAACCGTAAGCCCGCAATTCAAGGCTTTGGTGATCTCTTTAAGCAAATGCTCACGAAGAAGATTGCCCCTGCCCACAAACCGAAATTTCGAGGCCCGCAAACACTTCATTTGCGAAGTGGCGACACAATTCCGTGTGAGGTCATCTCAATCGACAAAGATGGACTCCACTTAACGACGCCTCTGTCTGACGCCACATTCGTTTCCAATGAACAAATCAAAGGAGTGGAACTGGACGGCAAACTGGGATCGCCTACGTTAGACGAAACTAAACGAAAGCGACTGCTGACTTTACCGCGGCTCCAGAAAGGCTCGCCGCCTACCCACTTGATCTACTCGGTGAATGACGACTTTCTGCGAGGAAGTCTGGTTGCCCTGAGCAACGATATACTGACCATCGAGGTCCGATTGACGAATCGTGAAATCCCACGAGATCGCGTTTCGCAAATCATCTGGCTGCACGCCGACGAGCTGGAGCCAGATGACGAGCGTGACCAATCGGCAGCTGTCAATCCAGATTCAACGGCTCTTACCACGGGCGCAAGTGATGCGGAGAACGAACTTGAGGCAACCAGAATCCAGACGCTGGTTCGGCGCAAAGATCGGCTGACGTTCTTTGCCACCAAAGTTGAGGAAGCCTCACTGATTTCCGGTACAAGTGATATCCTGAGTGAGTGTCGCTCACAAATAGCCGAAGTCGATCAGCTTCTCTTTGGCGATTATATCGAACAGGCTGCCGCCCAACTGGCCTACCACCGCTGGAAGCTTCATTACGCGACTGAGCCGAAGTTTGTAATGGCAGGAGACGGAGACACGGCCCCGATCACCGGCACAGAATCGCCGCTTGTGGGTCAACCAGCTCCAGACTTCAAACTGGCAGACCTGAGTGGTGACAACTTTCAACTTGCCGAGCACCGTGGCGAAGTCATCGTGCTCGACTTCTGGGCGACCTGGTGCGGCCCTTGTCTTCAAACGATGCCTCTGGTCGACGAAATCATTCGGGAGTTTCCTGACCAGAAGGTTCGGCTGCTCGCGGTCAATCTGGAAGAACAGCCCGCCGAGATCAAATCGACACTTGAACGACACAAGCTGGACGTCCCGGTGATTCTCGACATCGACGGAGTCGCCGCTGCGAGATACTCCGTGACGTCGATTCCTCAAACAGTCGTCATTGACCGCGATGGAAATGTTGCCCGACTGTTTATCGGCGGCGGCCCGAAACTAGCCGAGCCACTGCGTCAAGCGTTACAGGAACTGACAGCTCTCCAGCCAATACCGGATAATACCGACAAATTGGAAAAGCAAACTAAGAACTGAGCAACTTCAGAGACGATTTGACTCAGCGAGGTTTCCTATTGGTCAACAGGTGGAGTTCCTCGACGTCGACCACCCAGCCACGACACTCCGGGCTGTCACAGCCACAAGGAATCGCCCCTTCCGCCGGCCATTCGTAATCGATCAGGACTTCAGCCCCTGCTTGAATATTCGACAGAGCCTCAATCTCAACTTTTCGTTTTTCGACCGGGTCGCCATCGTTGAATACCAGATAGAGCTTGGCGTTCGGAGTGCAGCAGTGATTAACGTAGCGAAACGGCTCACCGGGCTCGAGCGACCAGTCGTCCCCCAGATCGATACAGTAATCCGACTCGTAATCCGGGTCTTCAAATCGCTCACCAGTGACTTCGCCGAGCACTTGCCCCGGACGAAACATCCTGGTCGCAAATAATCCCATGCCGTGCTTCGCTGGCCCGGCTTCAAGCCCGAGCGTTTTTGACTTGCTGCCCAACACAATTGATCCCTGCTGTATGCTCTAAGAGTGATTGGTTTCTGATTCTGGCCACCAGGTTCCAAAGTATCTGACGAGGCTCAACCATTGGAAGCTCATCAGGCACATTAGAAAAATTCAAAGTTCCGAGCGAACGAATCTGCGAATCAAGCCTTTGGGGAGTCCATACCTGAAACGGCATCAGAAGTAAAAGCACCGTGACGACTCCCCCAAAGGCCAAGGTCGTCGTGCGATTGATTAAGCAACCAGCTGGAACCGACGAAAAATGCCGAAACAAGAGGAATCGTCGAAAATAATGAAGAGGCAGCGTTCGCCTCACGACCGTATCGAACGTGCACAATGTTTCCGGCCAGGGATGCAGTACCGACCCCAGAGAAACGACGACAAAAGAGCAAACACGGCCGGCAGCGTATTTCAAATCACTTTCCGTCGACGTGTTCTGCAATTCCGCTTCCGGCGAAACTGCAATCCGAGCTAGTTATTCGCCTTCATCTTTTCTGCCTTCTGCTCTTCAAAGCGAGCGATCCAGCGTTCAGGTTCGTCCTCGAATGCAGCTTTGCAACCCGAGCAGCAGACATAGAAAGTCTTGCCCTTGTATGAAACTGTTGAGGTTCCAAGTCCGCCGGAAATGATGCAGGTTTTGTCACCGTAGTCATCATCCGCTTTTGCAAAGGACACGCCGTCACGTTGTGAACCAATCACGTCAAACTGCTGAAATTTAGCCCTGCCGCGAGCCCGATTAACGTCAACCAGGTAACGATTGTTGTGCTGCTGCTTGAAGACGTATTGAAAACGAGTCCCGCGGCCAGACTCCGCGTTTTCAGTCAATTCAAGCTGAAAAGTTCGCTCGACTCCTTTGCCGTCTTCGCTGGGTACGTCCCTGGGCTTCGCTTTGAATTCGCCCGTGAACGACCGCGTCACGTCCTCTTCATCAACCGTCGTCATCAGGAATTTGTCGATGCGAGGATCGTAAGTCAGCCGAGCGTTCGTGAAAAACTCACCGCCGGGAATACTGAGCACCAGCGCCGGAAACACAGGATCAGTCTTCAAATCCCAAACCCAATCGTGAACTTCGCTCCTGCTGGCGTTCTTGATGAGCCCCTGCCATTTCCCCATTAGAACCTGAATTGGTTTCAAAGCGGCAACTACATCTTCGAACTTTGGAGGTGCGGACGACGCTGCAGCAGGCCCACCTGACGAAGTCAGCTCGTTCGTTGCTGCAGTCGGAGTTCCACCGAGCTGAATCGGACGGTACACGGCGGCGGGAGATTGAGCATCGTCCGGATCGGCAACTTCCTCTGCCGGTGATGCTTCGGCAGGAGTTGCAACACTTGATCCAGCCCCCTCTGACTCTGGTTCGCCTTCCCCACTGCACCCGACAAGGCTGCTCATCACAAACATGGTCGCTACGAAACTGACTGAAACTCGCATCACGGACGGTCCTGTCTAAGGAAGCCTGATCAGAATTCGTGATGCCGCGTCTGGGCATCACCAGATGGTGGAATTATTGGCGAACACCACGGTCCTCACAACCAGTGCCCGTTTTCACCGGCCATTAGTCAGCTCGAAAATGACCAGAGAACTCCAGACAACCTATGAACAGCATTCAATACGCATCAGACGAACACCACGAATAAGCGTAATCTGGATAAACTGGGTCGACTTTTCCGATTTGGAAAAGTTTTCCGATTAGGCTGAACTTACCGGCAGCATTGTGCCGATGTATCGATGTATGGCTAAGCGCGCAGCTGCGCCGCCACTGAATAACTCTCAACAGTCGGACCGGTCAGATGATCCAGGGAATCTATCTCTCAACTCACGGAGCGAACGTGCAGTCGGTCCGGCAGGACGTAATCGCCAATAACCTGGCCAACGCCTCGACAACCGGTTTCAAGCGAGATGTAGCCACATTCCAGGTTTTCAAGCCGGAAGAATTACGCAAGAACATCCCTGTTCGAATGGACGGCGATCGGCAGAAAGAGGTTGGTGCTCTGGGCGTTGACCGGATTTCAACTGACTATACCAGCGGCGCGCTTCAGAAAACTGACCAACCCTACGACATTGGCTTTTCTGGTGATGGATTCCTGCGAGTCTCAGACGGTCAAAACGACTACCTGACACGCAACGGTCAGCTTCATCGAAATATCGACGGCGAACTCGTCACGCTGGACCAGGGATTGAACGTTCTCGACACGACGGGCAAGCCTATCGAAATTCCTCAAATCGCGACCAGCATCGACATCAGCGTCGATGGCAAAGTCAGTGCAGTCCTGGCCGACAGTTCGCGGATTCCGCTTGGCCAGATGGACCTCGTTTCGACTCAGACCGACCAACTTCGAAAAATCGGTGACAGCCTCTTTGAAACACAAGCGGATCTGTCGCCGGCTGGAAGAAACCTTCAGGTAAAGCAGGGATTTATCGAAGCATCCGGTGTCAATCCGATTCTGGAAATGACAGCCATGATCGAAACCTCACGAGCCTTCGAAGCCAATATCAACATGATCCGCATTCAGGACGAATCACTCGGGCGACTGCTGCAAACCGTCGGCGGTTAAGTAACAGCAGCAACTAGCCAGGTTCCAATCTAATAACTGACAAAAGCACGGAGGCAGGACAATGAGTCTGCGAGCGATCCATTCAGCGGCATCAGGCATGGAAGCCCATCAATTCAGTCTTGACGTTGTGGCAAACAACCTGGCAAACGCCAGTACGACGTCTTTCAAGCGGTCTCGAACAAACTTCGAAGACCTGTTTTATCAGGACATCAAGCTCCCTGGCACAGACGCAGCCGCAGGAGAAACTGGCGTCGGTACCTCGGTTGGACTTGGAACAAGAGTTGCCAGCACATCACTCGATTTCCATCAAGGGTCACTCCAACAAACAAATGGGGACCTTGACATGGCGATCGTTGGTCATGGTTTCTTTCAGGTCGACGATGGCGGAATCCCCGCATACATGCGGGCCGGAAATTTCACGAGAAACGCACAGGGACAAGTTGTCGTTGGCTCTGCTGACAGCGGCAGGCTACTGCAACCAGCCATCTCAATCCCAGATGGAACGGTCAGCATAACTATCTCTGGCGACGGTTTTGTCAGTGTTGAGGATGCCGATGGGACCATTCAAAACGCTGGTCAGATTCAGCTCTACCGATTTGCAAATAACCAGGGACTGCTACAACGTGGTGAAAACCTCTACGTCGAAACTCCAGCCTCAGGAGCGGCGATTTCCGACATCCCCGGCGCAAACGGTCTCGGCACAATCAAACAACGCCACCTTGAAGCATCAAACGTTGAACCAGTTCGTGAACTTGTCGACCTGATCAAGACTCAACGAAACTTCGAACTCAACAGCCAGACCATCAAAGCAGCCGACCAGATGCTGCAACTGATCTCGAACCTGCGTCAGTTCTAACCGAATCACAGAATCTGATCCCAAACCAATACTTTCCTGGTCGATGTAAAACTGGCAGTCTCATGGAGGAGACGCATGACCCTCAAACAAACAATGCTGGTATGTGTTCTTACTGGTGGGCTTGTCACGACAGCTTCAAATGCGAAGGCGACAATCGTGCGGCTGCACAGATCTGCCACAGTGGACAAAGCATTGATTCACCTCGGTGACGTCGCAGACGTCTTTGCTGACGACGCACAAACTGCCGCAAGCCTTTCATCCATCACACTTACAACGTCACCCATTCCTGGAAACTCAACACGATTGAAACTCGGCGACATTCGTTCCCGACTGTCGCGATTCAATATTGAGATCGGAGCTCTGGAATTTCAGGGAAGCAGCATCGTCCGCGTCACTCGAAAAGGCCAGCTTTCCGATGCCGGCCAGACTTTTGTTCGAACGAAGCTTGCGTCAGCCGCCAATCGAACGGTTAATCCAAGACCGTTCAGAAAGACGGAACTGGCAAACCACGCTGGTGCAACACCCCGAACGTTTTCGAGTTCGAGAAACATCTCAACAGCCGACATCCGGTTAGCCGAGTCTGTCATTCACGACCTGATCCTGGACTACCTCTCGCAATGGGCTTCCGACTGGGGCACTCCGGTCATTACTCCGCTGCTTGCCATTTCGACCGTTCCCAGACTTCTATCAGCTCATGCTGGCGATCTCACAATCGTCTCGGGAAAACTGCTCTCGGATGACATCTTTCTACTGACAATCGGAATTCCGACCGGCAACGCATCACCCAGTGAAACAACCACGGACACAGTGCAGCCTGCAGTTGACACTGTACAGGTTCGAGTGCGAGTCACTCGAAGACCGAAAGTGCTGGCCGCACGCAGAACGATTCCGCAAGGACAGATCATTCGCGAAGCCGATCTGAAATGGCGAGAAGTCGACGACCTTCGCAACGGAGCCTCTGAACCCGAAACCGTTGTCGGAATGGAAGCTCGTCGCGCAATCCGTCCAGGCGACTTCGTAAAGGTCAGCCTGGTGAAGCCCCCAATACTGATCAAGCGTGACGACCTTGTCGAAGTTGCGGTCTCGTACGGCACGATTCACGTCACTCGAACAATGAAAGCACGCCGCGATGGGATTTTGAACGACGTCATTGAACTCGTCCCACGTGACGGTTCGAATCAAGGAAAAATCCTCGTGCGCGTGACGGGGAAGGGGCAGACAGAACCGCTCGAAGTCGAATCAGACGACGAACAATCTGGAGTTCAACTAACGAGAGGTACACCTTGAAGTCAGTCATCTCGACTCCGCGAATCATCAAACGGTCACGTCGCAGTTAGAATGTCAGCCAAATCGGAATCATACCATGCAGTTCTCCCGAAAAATTCTGATTGCGACAACCGTCATTGTGTGCGTCGTATCCGGAATCATCCCGAACTATCACGCGGAAAATAATTTTGCCTTAGGTCAAACAAGGAAATTCAATTCGGGACAAAACAGCACACCGGCTCCTGTGTTCAAGTTTCGTGACCGCAGAAACCTGCAGACCACAACGCCACAGAACAGGTCAACGCAATTTGAAATAACGCAGCGAACGTCCTCTGGTTCCTGGCCGGGATCACCGCCTGCTTCATTGGGACATCCTCGTTCAACCAGCATGCGATACCCAGGAAACATCAGCCCCATCCAGCAAACGGTCGCTGTTAATCCGTACCAACTTCCACCGACCGGCCCAGTTATGCTGGGTGCGCATCGCAAAAGAATTCGCGATTACTCGTGGATCTACATCGATACGCCAGTGCCGCTGGAAATCAAACTACACGACATCGTGACAATCATCGTCGACGAGAAATCCGAAGTGATCATGAATTCAAGGTTCAATCGCCAGCGGATGTCAAAGCTGAAAGCCGAACTCAAGGAATTTGTTCGTCTGGGAAACAGAGGCAACCTCATCAACGCGGCAGTCAACGCACCGACAATCGACGCCCAGCTCCAGGGACAGCTGAACTCGACCGGCCAACTGACTGATCAGGAAGGCATCAAATACCGAATCGCGGCTACGGTCGTTGCTGTTCTGCCGAACGGCGTTTTGCAACTAGAAGCGAAGAAAAAAATCCAGACTCAGGACGACGTTTCCGAGTACACTCTGACCGGAGAACTCCGGGCCAGCGACGTCGCACCAGACAACACTGCCAGCAGCGAAAACATTGCCAGTCTGAACATCGTCAAGAATCAAAACGGCAGAGTCTATGACAGCACCAAACGCAACTGGGGCTACCGTCTTTACGATTTGCTTTCGCCGTTCTGATCCTGACAAGAGCTCAGACGAAAAATCATCTCAGTACTCACAGCCCGTTGAAACCTCATCTCGACATCGATCCAGCATTCCACGACAAAGCTGATGCTTCAGGAACTTCTGCCATGACGACATCACAAATTACAGGCACACCGTACTCGATTCGAAGCATCGCCGTCCTGCTCGCAGTTGCAGCATCGGTTGCCGATATTGGCCAGGCTCGCGCCGTTACGAGAATCGGTAATGTCTGCACAATCGATGGCCAGATGCCGCTCACCGTTCGAGGGCTCGGCTTCATTGTCGGTCTGAACGGAACGGGAGACCCAGACGCAACAGGGCCAACTGCACGAGCTTTCGCTGCGTTTCTTAAGCTGTCCAACAATCCCCTTCTGGATGTGAAAGAGTTAAGCAATCTGGGAGGCGTCGCAGCAGTTGAAATCACAGCCACAATCCCACGGACCGGGATCAGCCGAGGTCAGCAACTTGACTGCACAGTCAGTGCACTGTTTGGAGCCAAGAGCCTGGAAGGAGGTCATCTCATCAGTTCTCCCGTCGAACTGGCAGGGATCGCAGATGACACCGTCGTTGGTCTGGCATCCGGACGTCTGATTATCGAAGACATTATCAATCCGACTTCAGCACGCGTGCCGTTTGGGTTGGTCATGGAACAGACGATCGACATGAACATACTGAAAAAACCCAACCAGATCCGCCTACTGATCAATCGACAGTACGCGGGATACGACATGGCCAGAGAGGTCGAACGAGCAATCAATACCCGGTTCTTTCTTGAAGCAAAAAATGTCAACATCGCCAAAGCAATCTCAGCCGTCTCGATCGACGTTACTATCCCGGAGCAGTACGAAAATCACGTAGAGTTTCTTGGATTTTTAACAGAAATCGCCGTCAAAGAAGCAGGCACTGCTGCACGAGTGGTTGTGAACCCGCAACAAGGGACCATTATTGTCACAGGTGAGGTTGAGATCAGCCCGGCCATCATCGCTCACAAGAATCTGAATGTCGAAATTGCAAATCCGTTTGTCGAAGTTAGAAATCAAGACGGAGCACAATCTCCACAACAGTTAGCTGACCTGGTCAACGCACTGAACCAGCTCAAAGTTCCCACAGACGACATCATTGGAATCCTGCGAGAACTGCACTACAGCGGACGACTGCACGCAGAGTTCATCGAACGTCAATAATCAAGTTTCGAAGCCTGAACCATGCCCGAATCCATCCCTTCCGTTGGCAACTCAGTACCAACAGGCCCCATTCTACCAGATGCCTTTGACCAGTTCGTCGGAGACACATTCTACCGCCAAATGCTGAAATCCATGCGTTCTGGAACAGGAAAACCAGCTTTTCTACACGGCGGACAAGCCGAAGAAATCTTCCAGAGTCAACTAGACGAACTAATGATCACCGACCTGGTCAAGGCCACAAAAGATTCGTTCTCAGCCGACCTCTTCCAGCAGCAGTTCCCAGACCATACTGCAAATACAAAAAAACAGGGTGTCACCGGGAATACGAAAGCCACCAAAACGGATCCACCGCTCATTAACACGCAGGCCACAGCCCCGGAAACAAGTAACTTTGACAAGAACGCATGACTGCTTTGCCAACCATACCACCACGTCAATTGAAAAAGACACTTGTAAAATCAACAAAACAACATTCCCAAGCGCTAATACAGATGAAAACAACTTGCAGCGCCGGCCTAAACCAAAAATACTTACTTATCGAGTCGCTATTCTTCTTTTGCATGGATGCTCGAATGCCGATAAAGGCAAGGACGAGCGGTTAATACCACGCAAAGAAGCCCCATACAGCCGCAATTTCGAGTAAGGAAACCACAAATGAGAAGCGTCACAGGTATAAAATTCGTCCCAGCACTTCTTGCACTGGGTTTGTTGATTCAACCGATCGCATCCACACAAGCTGAACAGTCCGCAGCATCGCAGATCACCGATGTTGAATTGAAGTCGGACGCCTCGTTCCAGGGAAAACCGATCGACGCACAGGGACAGGTTCAGCCAAACGCTCCAGTGACGGTTCAAAACGTTCAGACTGGCCAAGTGGTTCGAACAACGACGGCGGAAGATGGCACCTTCGGAATTCAAAATCTGCAACCCGGCGTTTACGACGTGACGGTGGGTTCCATGACCTCAACCGTACGTATCTGGCCATTCCAGGCGGCTCCGGCAGGTAGTGTTCAGCAGGTCGCCTATCAAGCACCCGGCGCAGGATTGCCGATCGTTGGCGATCTCGCATCTGGAATTACCAGCGGAGCCGGAACTGGCGCAGGGGGCGGAATCCTGTCCGGCACCAGTGGCTTGCTTGTTGGCGGAGCCCTCATCGGTGTTACTGCTGGTATCGTCATTGCAGTCACCGCTAGCTAGTCTGCTAACACCGAAGACATCCAGTAATGAAAGCCTCAACTCAATCGGGTTGAGGTTTTTTTATGCGCTTAGATCATCCTCAATGATCTGAACGACCAAATGATGAGTGTCACAGAATCCCAATCGATAGAACAATTTTCTGCAAACGCATCGCTACTGTTCAGTGTGCCGCAAATTCACAACTGCAGTACAGCATGTTTCAGTGAATGGCGTACTCGACACCGGCAGCAAGCTTGCTTAGTGCACTATTACAAAACGCGACGTCAAATATTGATTCCCTAAACCATGTCGGTGAACACCCTGGTCTCCCGCAACAAGTCAATTCATACAATTTCGGAACTTCCGAACCTTTGAAATGGCTTCAGCAGGCGATCATCCTGACGCTCAGATTTTCATCCCACGGTCACAGCCCGCCCGGCGCTAAATTATCTGAACGGGGCTACAGTTCCGAGCAAGACTGAATTCTCTAATTGAGCTTCGGTTCATGGCTAATCTGCCCATAGACCGTCAACAATACCATGTACATGCCCGGGACATTTTTGCATATTTTCTCCTCTGGATTGAAAAACAAACCGTGCGGAACTGGAATGCCCCGTGAATGATACCACTTATTAAGCGGTGATTTGACTGCTGTAGCCGGTCACGAGAACAGTTTCGAGAGCCGGCGGTCCACCCCACAGCTCACTCCGGGAATCCACCGGATCACTCGAAGCCAGCCCGCATTTTGACTTCGGCGTCAGCCCGAACTGTGACGGCAGGCTGTGGAAGTGACGATCTCACCGCTCTGAACGGCGTCGCAGCAGGTGCCGACGCATGCGGCATGGTTTCGACGTGACATGCAGGGATGTCGACCTTCGAGGCCCCATGGGTTAAGAGTTCCACGCCAGCTCAGTTTTTTCGAGTGCTTCGCAAGAACCCGAGCAAGTTCAAAGCCGCCAGGCATCCGGTCGAAATGGTGACGTGGGAGGAAGCGGTTGAGTTCTGTGGCCGCCTCTCGGGTATTCCTGCTGAGAAACGAGCCGGGCGGGTCTATCGCTTACCGACGGAAGCGGAGTGGGAATGTGCCTGTCGAGCGGGAACCACGACTGCGTATTCGTTTGGAAATGATCAGGGCCAGCTCTCAAACTACGGATGGTGGAAGGTTAACGCGGGTGGTACCACACACCCGGTCGGATTGAAGAAGCCGAATCTTTGGGGTCTGTATAACATGCACGGAAATGTGTGGGAGTGGTGCCAGGAGTGGTACGGTGGATATTCCGGTGGCAAGCTTACGGAGCCGACGGGACCTGCATCCGGGTCGTACCGGGTGATCCGAGGCGGTAGTTAGCTCTACTACACCGTCAACTGCCGTTCGGCGTACCGCAGCAGGTACACACCTGACCTCCGGAACAACGACCAGGGCTTTCGTGTGCTCCGCAGTTCCATCAAGTAAAGTCGCCAGAGGCGAAATCAAGCAAAGCGAGCGAAATCCGAAACGGAAGCCCGCAGCGAGGGACGAGCGTAGAGGCTGTAGTGAAGAGCGAAGTGCAGGCCACTGCGAGCGACACTTTCACAACGCCCAACGCCTCACACGACGCACACCTGACTCGTAATGGTGAAGTGCGAAAGAGGACAACTCTCCTTTGTCCGAACCTCAGCTGAAATCAGCTACGTTGCACTGCAGATGTGAATGCGCCGCCCTTAAAACACTTTAAAAAGCGGCAAAAGTGCTCGGTACGTGGTGGTGATCAGCCAGCCACGCGGATGTACTCATCCTTTTTCGGCGGCTCCGCGAAAGCAGCTTTGTGCCCCTTCCAGTCTTCCATTCCCTGATAAACGCCTAGAAACTGCAGAAGCCGTCTGAAAATAACCCGCGGCCAGGTTGCTTTGCCGAGAGGAATCAGCCTGACGAGCCCCGGAGTCAAGAGATGAGCCCTCTTTTTATAAACGCACCGAACGATCTTTGAAGCCAGATTCTCCGGCGTCAAAATCGGCGTCAGCAATGGAGCCCTGGCTCCTTCGAACATTCCGGTGTTGATATAGCTTGGGCAAATAGCAGACACACCAACATGACCACGGCCAGTCAGTTCCAGTTCTTCTCGAAGTGAGTCCGTGAAGCCAAGCACGGCCCACTTGCTCGATGCATATGTTGCGGCATTGGGAAGCGCAATCAATGCCGAGGCGCTCGCAATGTTGACAACGTGACCTTCGTCGCTATCCAGCAAGTCCTGCAGAAAAAGATGCGTAACAATCACAGGCCCGTGCGTGTTGACATCGTAGGTCACCATGTGTTTTTCGAGAGGAACATCAAGGAACTGACCACCGGTAACAATTCCAGCGTTGTTAACAAGAACGTGGATCAAGCCATGATCCGCGTGAATCTGATCTCGAACATACCGAACGTCTGCTGCGTCGGTTACGTCCATGACATAGCCGGCACAGGGCAAGGCTTGAATCTGAAGCTCGCACACAGCTTCAGTCACACGTTCCGGATCGCGATCGGTAATGATCACGAAAGCACCTTCCTTCGCGAAGGCTCTGGCAGTGGCCAGTCCGAGACCGTGGCCTGCTCCGGTAATCAACACGCGTCGTGATTTGAGATTCATCATGTCAAGTCTCCTCGAATGATGGAGACCGGTGAGGCGATGCTGTATTGGCAAGTGCCAGATCAGTTCGTCAGACCAGTCCCCCTTTCATTGCGTAATAGCCCAAAGTTGACACATTCCACAATGACGGATTTTGAAATAGCCGACACAGCGACCACGCCACCGACTCCGGCGCCGGATGCGATGCCAGCCAGACCGGTTTCGGAAGAACAACCAGCGGAGCTTCCAGAACGGTCTTTTCGATGCCCGTCAGCATGAACGAATTGTGAACCCAGCCGGTGCCGCTCTGAATGTCCTGCCGAGTCGAACTGGGATGTCCGCCCCACGGAGGACTCATCAGAGCAAAGACGACTCCCGACCATTGATTCTGAGCAACCACTCCGTAACGGAGCCTGTCGACACACTCGTCAAGAACGTCTCGTGTCGCCGGATTTCGTTTGAAACGGCCGGGCACGGTGATCGATGCCGCGAGAGTTCCCCACAGTTTCTCATTGCAGAATTCAGTCGCCTTTCGCAGAAACTCTTCAGGACTGGCTGCATCGATCGGCACTTCGGTACAGACGCAAACAAAGGATTCACTGGCGAACAACGGAGAGTCTTCATCCGCCTTTACATTGCGGATCAACGTCCAGGGCAACGTCCCGTCCGCTTGATCCGACCCGGCAACGAACGTCGTCGTACCGCCTGGGCATGTCTGGCTCCCAGAAACTCCACCGCAGGCAGTATTTCGAAGAAGCTGTTGAGCTTTGTCAGCCGTCAGCCCGGAGTATTGCTCGAACCGCTGCTCGGCTCCGGGGTAGTAAGCGACACGCTGTGGAACACGAGCAAGTGCGTTCTCGATTCGCTGTAGAAAGCGTTCACGCTCGGGCCACTGCTTCCACGTCACGATGACTCTGGTCGCCACGCAGTTGAACGCGGCGTTATTGGTCATCGAGGCGACGATGTTTTCCGCCTGAAAGTTAAGTGCCGTTTTCGTGTAAGCCCCCGGCACGACAATCCACGGCGTCACGTTGCCAAGTTCGCTGCCGACGGGCTTGTCTAGAACTGGCTCATCGCGGCGTTTGCGATCTTCGCGGTCACTACCCGCAGGTCCCCAAACGATTGCATCGTGAGTCGCCTCGGAGCCGGTAATGTGAATGTCGTCGACGCGTTCGTCCTCGACCGCTGCGGCACCGATCCCAGCATCACCCGAAATAATTCGCAGCAAATCATTCTCTACGAGAGGCGCAAAGGCCCGTTCAAAGACAGAGCCAACGCACTCGTTGACAGGATTCATCTTGAGCAACACTGCTCGGTTGTCGACGCACAGTTTCGTCAACATATCCGCAGCCGGAATGCCGCTTACATTCCCCGCACCGAGCACCAGCGAACTGCCCGTGCTTTCGAGCGATCCGTAGGCTGGTGCCAACGACGCTGCGAAATTATCGTCGCCGATGTGCGGCTGCAGCCAGGTCGTCGCACGGAAACCGAGAAATGTCACGAAATCAAAATAGCCGGGGCACGGCGTCATTCGAATTCCGATTCGACCATCACTCTTACGAACCGGCTTTGCTGGTAACTTCGGACTACCAATTCGATCGATCTGTCTCATCGTTCGCAGGAAAAGTTGCAATTGCCGCAACGTTGCCGCCGGCCCACCGAGCACTTCCTGAGCACGTTCCCGGCTACCACTAGCAATCCCTTTCGATTCACAGACGACGTCCACCCATTCGCGAGCAACGCTGCAGATTCCATCCACGCATTGCTCGAGCAAGGCAATCCGCTGAGCGACACTCATTCGACTCAGACGAGTTCGTCCATCGGTCAGTTTCTCCAGACAACGATCCAGAGACCCAGCGTCCGCCTGAATAACTCCAGTGGCGATCGTCCTGGGGGAATCTCCCCCGGTCGATTCCCCCATCTGATGGGGCAGTCGGCTTACGCCTTTCACAATGTCTGGACCGGGACGAATCATCGAGACTTACTCCTTTAAGTCCGGGGCAGGAATATTCGCTGGTGATGGCTCAACATCCGCCACTACACCTGCCACAGAAACTGCCGATTGCGGGACGTGTTCCGCGTCCCGGTACTCATCGGTCGACTCTGAATCTGTGCGAAGCTTACGCCGAAGTACCTTTCCAAGGAAGTTCTTTGGCAACTCTCCAACGACCACTACCACGATTCTCGGACATTTGTACTTGGCAAGATGCTCTGACGCGAAAGAGTCAAACGCCGCTCGGTCAAAATCTGCGGCAGCTCCAACACTGACCATCGCCTTGACGATCTCGCCATACTTCGCATCGGGTTGACCGACGATGACGACATCCTTGACCCCAGGAGCATCTTTCAGAACGGGTTCGACATCTGCCGGGTAGACGTTGAAACCCGAGGTAATCACCACGTCCTTCTTCCGATCGACCACGCGGAAAAATCCATCCTCATCGCACGTTCCCAGGTCTCCGGTGTAGAGCCAACCGTCTCGGATCACCTCAGCCGTCGCTTCCGGATTTCGCCAGTAGCCAAGCATGACCTGCGGACCTTGAGCGACCAGTTCGCCGATCTCGCCAGGCGACAGAATTGTCTGTCCGTCGTCACTGTCAACAATCCGAACGACAGTATCCGGTAGCGGCAGACCGATCGTTCCGGATCGATTCGTTCCATCAAGTGGCCCCGTACAGATCACCGGGCTGGCTTCGGACATTCCGTACCCTTCGACAAGCGTCGATCCCGAATACCGCGCAAACTCGTTGGAAATCTCGTCAGACAGCGGAGCACCTCCGGACACAACGTAGCGCAACGCTTTGAACTGAACGGGCCTGTCACGCAAAACTTCATTAAGTGCGGCCAGCATCGCCGGAACCGCTGGGAAGATGGACGGCTGATGCTCTTCGATCAGTCGCAAAACGATCCGCGGCACGAACCGATGATGAATCACCAGAGTTGCCGCCATCGCCACCCCGGACATTGCACACGACGTGAGCCCGTAGCTGTGAAAGAACGGCAACACGGTCAGAATCTTCTCACGCGCTTCGTACGCACCGCCCCAGCTGTAGATCTGCCACGCGTTGGCGATCAGGTTTCGATGGCTGAGCGTCACCGCCTTCGGTGCACCAGTCGTTCCGCCAGTTGGCAAAATGTAGGCGGGCGTGTCAAGTGACGCTGCCTTCACCGGTTGAAAGTCGGCATCGCCAGCAGCGACCTGATCTTCCAGTGAATGATGAGTCGGATGATCCGGAGCAGGCCAGAACCCAAGTCGCTGCAGCCTCGCGAAGGCGTAACCGAGTTTTTGCCAGGTCGGGAGTCGATCGCCCAGCGTTGCGAAGAGGATGTGCGCTGGTTTGTAATTCGCTTTAACAATCAACGGAGCCAGCATGTCCAGACTAATGACGATCTTGCAGTCTATCGTCGCCATGAACGTGTCGATCTCTTCGGCAACCATTAGCGGGCTCATCGCGACCGCGATTCCTCCAGCCATCCAGATTCCGTTCAGAACCGAAAGATATTCAGGCAGATTCGGAAGCAGCACGCCGACACGATCGCCGGGCTTCACACCAAACTTCTGAAGAGCAGAAGCAGTGCGATGAGCGTTCTCTGAGAGTTCGCGATACGTCACCGTTTGCTTGTAATAGTGACAGGCGATCCGGTCGGGATGCCGCGAAGCGGTTCGCTCAAGCAGGCCCCACGCG
>CALGTK010000293.1 GCA_937904325.1 uncultured Planctomyces sp. | reverse complement strand
GCACGGCTTTGTCTGATGACATTAGCTTTACGTACATCACCAGCATTGGCAACTTTGGGCTGATCGGAGACGGTTACGCATCAAGTGCCGTTCTGGACTGGCAGATCAACGACAAGTTGAACTACGTCTTCCACAACGACTTCCTGCGTGCTGACGCTGCTGATAATGACGTCGTCGCCATTAATCAGTACCTGATCTATCAGGTTTCTGATTGTGTCGGAGTTGGTGGGCGAGCCGAATGGTGGAAGAACGACGGAACTTCTGTCTACGCTCTCACCGGTGGTTTGAACATCAAACCCCATTCGCAGATCACGATTCGTCCGGAAGTCAAGTACGACTGGAGTCCGGGTGGCCAGGTTGCTGCTGACGGCAACAACGGGTTCAACGATGGAACAATCAGTGGTTCCGACGAGACTACCTTCTCGATTGACGTGATTCTCACGTTCTAATCAGGAAGATTGTGATACGGAAAGCTGAGTGACACGACCGGTTGGTTCCTTCGGGAACCAACCGGTTTTTTTCTTTTCGAATTTGGTATAACTGATTGGGAGTTTGACCGAAACGCGAACCGGCGCTAAACTGACTAACGTCGTAAATCGAGTATCCAGACCTCGTGAAGCCTATTATATCCAGATTCGGATCACAGAGATGCGTTCTTTTCGGACTCAGATTGATTCTGCCGTTCGCCGGTCGTTCGCGATTCCGGTCGAGATTATTGTAATTACGGTCTCCTAAGGAGCGAATCTGAGGCAACGCTGACACAAAAGATCGTCATAACCCTCAGGTCGCTGACCCGAGGGTTTTTTCATTGGCATTGGGATCGCAGAGCCCGCTGGAGCGTACTCCTGGCAGCCGAAACACAGTTCAGACAAGCAGTTTACCTGTTCGCAGAGACACCCGGCGAGAACACTCGTCAGGGGATTTCGACGGACAACGACAGGATGCCACTACATGGCCACCCGAATTCAGACGTACGACACAACGCTTCGAGACGGCAGTCAAGGAGAAGGCGTCAACTTCTCGCTTCAGGACAAGCTGTTGATTGCGCGAAAACTGGACGAACTCGGTTTTGACTACATTGAGGGCGGGTATCCTCTGTCGAATCCGAAGGACGAAGAGTTTTTTCAGCGAGCGGCCGACACCGACTGGAAGCACGCGAAAGTGGCGGCATTCGGGATGACTCGGCGTCGCGGCATCGGCGCCGAAGCAGACACAGGCATGTGTGCTCTGCGGGATTCCAGGGCGCCCGTCATCACAGTCGTCGGCAAAACATGGGATCTGCACGTCAACGAAGTGTTGCGAGTCGACGAGGAAGAAAACCTTGCGATGATTCGCGACTCAGTGGCGTTTCTGGTGGCTGAAGGCCGGGAAGTCATTTACGACGCCGAACATTGCTTTGACGGCTTGCGAGCCAACCAGGAATTTGCACTCAAGACGCTCAAGGCGGCGGAAGAGGCCGGAGCGTCGTTGGTCTGCATGTGCGATACCAATGGTGGCCGGCTTCCGGAAGAGATCGCCGAAGCCGTTGATCTGTTGAGAGAGACGTTATCGATCCCGGTCGGAATTCATTGTCACAATGACAGCGATCTGGCCGTGGCGAACTCTCTGGCCGCGCTGGATGGAGGAGCAGTTCAGGTTCAGGGGACGATTAACGGAATCGGCGAACGCTGTGGCAACGTTTGCTTGCTGAGTGTCGTCGCGAACCTTCTGTTGAAGAAGGAAGACTATGATGCCCTGCAGCCGGGTTCGCTTGAACATCTGGCCGAGCTGTCTCGTTATGTCTACGAAATTGCGAACATGAACTTTCGCAACAATCAGCCTTTTGTGGGCATTAGCGCGTTCGCTCACAAAGGTGGTATGCACGTTCACGCGATTAATCGAATCGCGGAAAGTTACGAACACATCAAACCGGAACTCGTCGGCAACGAACGACGTGTGCTGGTCAGCGAGTTGTCAGGTCGGTCAAACATCGTGGCCAAAGCGACGAAGTACAAGATTGAGCATGACGGCGAGCTGATGACAAAGATTCTAGAGCGTGTTCAGGACCTGGAAAGCGTCGGTTACCAGTTTGAAGCGGCTGAGGCTTCGTTTGACCTGTTGATCAAAAAGGTCGCCGGCACTTACGAGCCAAAGTTCAAACGAATTCATCACCGGGTCAATGTTGAATCCGCAGCCGACACTCCGGCCGAAACTGAAGCAACGGTCAAGCTGACGGTCAACGATGAAGTCGTACACGTCGTGGGCGACGGCGACGGGCCGGTGAATGCTTTGGATGCTGCTCTTCGCAAGGCGTTGTTGCCGATCTATCCGGCGCTCGCCGAGATGCACCTTGTGGATTACAAGGTGCGAGTCATCAATTCAGCCGAAGGGACTGCCGCTCGGGTTCGTGTGGTGATTGAAAGTCGCGACGAGGACGATGTGTGGAGCACGGTTGGCGTCAGCGAAAATATCATCGAAGCAAGCTGGCTCGCCCTTGTCGACAGCGTCGAGTACAAGCTCTTCAAGGATGAAGGGGCGGTCGCCGGGTAACCGGATTGTCAACATGATGCTGGGTGAGCATTGCCCACGGGAATATGTTGATTGGTGGTCAGTTCCAGGCCTGCTCATTCAGATTTACAATAGACACCACTACCTGTTTCATAGCGTTACCGAACAATGAACACAGAACTTCCTAAGCAGTATCAACCGTCCGAAGCTCAAAGCCGCTGGTTGGATTACTGGAAAGAGAATGGCTACTTCGATGCGAATCCGAATTCGGAGAAGAAACCTCATACGATCATGATTCCGCTGCCGAACGTGACCGGTGCATTGCACATGGGGCATGCGTTGAATGGTACACTTCAGGATCTGATCACTCGCTGGCGGCGGATGCAGGGGTACGAAGCTCTTTGGATGCCGGGTACCGATCACGCGGGCATCGCGACGCAGGCTGTTGTTGAACGGCGAATGTCTGAAGAGGAAGGTCTTACTCGGCACGACATCGGACGCGAGGCGCTCGTCGAGCGAATCTGGAAATGGAAGGATTCGTACGAGAAGCGTATTCTCGAGCAGCTTCGCCAGCTCGGTGCCAGCTGCGACTGGCGACGGACTCGTTTCACGCTGGATGATACTTGCTCGAAGGCGGTCCGTCGAACATTCTTCAAGTTCTTCAAGGACGGTTTGATCTTCCGTGGCAAGCGACTGGTTAACTGGGATCCGCATTTGCAGACGGCGGTGGCCAACGACGAGGTGTTTCATGAGGAAGTCGATGGCCACTTCTGGACGTTCACATATCCGGTAGTGAGCGAAGATGGTGAGCTGACTGACGACAAGCTGGCGTTCTCGACGACACGGCCGGAAACGATGATTGGTGATTCGGCCGTTTGTGTTCATCCGACGGACGAGCGGTACGAGCATCTCGTTGGTTTGAGGTGTCGCATTCCGGTCACCGGTCGAGACATTCCGATCATTGCCGACGCTTTGCTGGCGAAGAAGGAGTTGGGGACTGGCTGTGTGAAGGTAACGCCAGCTCACGACCACAATGACTATGCCTGCGGTCTGCGGAACGATCTTGAGCAGATCAATATTCTCAACCCGGACGCGACTATCAATGAGACGGGCGGCGAGAAGTATCAGGGCATGGACCGGTATGACTGTCGGACGAAAATCGTCGCGGACATGGAAACTCTCGGCCACTTCGTCGAAGTCGAGGATCGCAAGATCGAGCTGGCACACAGCGACCGTTCCAAGTCGCCGGTCGAGCCGTACCTTTCAGACCAGTGGTTCGTGAAGATGGGCGACCACGTTGACGACAAGCCGGGACTCGCTCAGTCAGCGATGGACGCCGTCGACGACCGTCGAGTCCGCTTCTTTCCACAGCGTTACCAGCGAACTTACCTCGACTGGCTCGGAGAAAAACGCGACTGGTGCATCAGTCGCCAGCTCTGGTGGGGGCACCGGATTCCGGTTTGGTACAACGATGTGGAAACCCAACAGCTTGATTCTGACTCGTTCAACGGCACGGTGTTGACGGAGGATTTCAAGAAGAAATGGGATGGTAAGTTCGTTGAATATGTGGAAACCGGGGATCAAGGTTGGTCACGCGTGATGGTGTGCGTAGATGCTGGCAGTCCAGAGTGTGAGGCCGACCTGCAATCAGCGGGGTTTGCCCAGGAAGAAGACGTCCTCGATACCTGGTTCAGCTCGGCTCTTTGGCCGCATGCAACGCTCGGGTGGCCCGACCGAGAGAACAATCCACCTCTGGCTGCTGGCGAGGGAGAGTCGTCTGAAAAGAACGAAGTTCTCGACTGTTTTTATCCGGGCAACGTGCTGATCACGTCTCGCGATATTATCACACTGTGGGTAGCCCGCATGGTTCTGACCGGGCTGTACAACATGGATGATATTCCGTTTAGCCATGTGCATGTTCATCCGAAGATTCTGGATGGCTTCGGGCAGACGATGAGTAAGTCGAAGGGGAACGGCTGCGATCCTCAGGACTTGATCGATCGGTACGGTACGGATGCGGTTCGCTTTTCGATTGCGTCGTTCGCGGGTGAGACGCAGGACGTCAAGCTGCCGATGGGCTATGAGTGTCCTCATTGTCAGAACGTCGTACCGCAGGCTCTCGACGGCAAAGGGCCGATGGTTAAGCCAGCGACGGTGAAGGTGGCTCTGAGAGGTTCTTCGGAAAAGGTGCTGATGCCTTGTCCGAAGTGCAAAAAGGAATCGCAGTTCTCGACGCCGCAGTACGATCTTGATTCGGCTCAGCCCGCCGCTCGGATGGTCAGCGAGCGGTTTGAGTACGGTCGCAACTTCTGTAACAAGCTGTGGAACGCCGCCCGCTTTGCGATCATGAATCTCGAAGGCTACACGCCTGGGAAGATCGAAGAGTCCGACTTGCGTTTGGAAGATCGCTGGGTGCTCAGCCGGCTTTCGCGGGTGACCGAGGAAGTGACAACGCTGCTCGGACGTTACCAGTTTGACAAGGCCACGCAGGCCATCCGCGACTTTACGTGGAACGAGTTCTGTGACTGGTACCTGGAGATGATCAAGCCGCGTTTGAAGCCGGGAACAGAGGACGAAGAACAGCAAACTGACGAACGAACTGGTGCTCAACGCGTGCTGGTTGGCGTGCTGGACGGGCTGTTTCGATTGCTGCAGCCGTTTACTCCGTTTATTTGCGAAGAGTTGTGGCAGAAGCTGAACGACATCGCTCCAGAACGCGGATTATTTGAACCTCAGCAGTCCGCTAAGAGTGCGATGATTGCTTTGTGGCCTTACGACACTGACAGTCCTGAAGAGTCCATGTTGCCACCATCGTGGCAGGATGAGAATCTGGAAAATCGTTTTAGGCGGCTACAGGACACGGTCGTCGCCGTGCGGAATATCCGAGCGGTTTATGGCATCGGCCCGAACGTTCCCGTGAAGTTGTTCATGAAGTGCGAACCCGGCGTCGCCGAAGAGTTGCAGGTTTGTGCGGATCAGTTCGAGAATCTCGCTAAGACGATTCTTGAAGCGGCGGGTGCCGAGATCGATCGTCCGTCTGCGTCGGCGAGTTTCAATCTGAAAGATGCCGACGGTTTTGTTCCGCTGGAAGGGCTCGTTGATGTCTCGGCCGAGTTGGAGCGACAGAAGAAGGAAGCAGACAAGCTGCGAGGTTTTATCAAAGGTCACTCAGGGAAGCTGAAGAACGAGAAGTTCGTACAGAACGCTCCGGAGAAAGTTGTTGCCGAAGTCCGTGAGACTCTGGCCGGCCTGGAGAAGCAGCTTGAGTCTGTCGAGGCGGTGATTGCTCAGTTGGGTGCTGGGTAGCAGTCAGGTTCGGCTGATGCTGGGACGGGGTCCAGTCTGCGGGCTTTCTTCCCTGGCAATTACTGAATGTGCCTTGTTCGATATTAGAATTTCAGACTTTTGTTGCCCGAAGTGTTGGCGCTTCGGCGACCGCCAGCGATTTGCGTTTGCCAACAGAATAAAGCCCTGTGTGGACCGTAAATAGGCTCGTGGATGTACGTCTGAGCAGTCTCGGTGTGAAAGTAGGAAGAAAAAGTAGGATATCGCGGTCGTAGCGGTTGTACGGGCCCTCTGGTCCGAAACGCTGGCAGGACCCGTCCAGGCGTCAAAACTTGCCGTCGGGTATGTCGATACCTTTAACGCACGACCGGAACGTATCGGTCGTCGCAGTTGTGATGTCGGCGTTGATTTCTGATGGATCGTTTGCCTCGCAACGACTTTGCCGGCGGACTCGTTCGAAGAATTGGTCAAAAGCCGACCGATCAACATCACGCGGCAGAGTTACCGCAAACAGATCAGCCTCCACACACGGATTATTCAGGGAGAGAGCAGTGAGAATTGAATTCTCAGCACGAGCATGGATGCTCAGCGCAGCCACGGGGTTGGTGATCCTGCCGTTTATGGACGTTGAGGTTCGATCTGAATCTCCAGCGGCCGATTCATCGGCTGGTGAGCCTCGAAAGTTGATTGAGCGACCCTCGACTCGGGAAGCCATCAGTACCTCAAAGCCGGCACGAAGCCTGTTTCCAAAACTGTTCTCGTCAAAGAAGGCTGAACCTTCCGTTCAACTTCCGCCGAGAGAGGAAGGAGACACTCGCAGCGAAGTGCAACGTCATCTTGACGCGTTGTACGGTCGGGCAGGACGCGATGCTCCGTCGCTGGACATTGGTCAGCTGGTTCGCCCTCCGCAACGTGCTGGATCGAGTGCCAGGGCGACTCCACTGCCGAAGAGCAGTGCGGCTCAGGTACCGAGCAAAGGCCCGATTCAACAGGTCTCTGCGAACCCGTTCAAGCGTTTCTTCCAGAAGATCACGCCGTTCCGTCGAGCGAAGAATCCGAACGACGAAACTCCGGAGCGAGTTGAACCGCTACCAGCGGCAGCACGACGCGAGCAGTTGCGACTGCAGCAGACGCCGATTGCACATCCGGTTGTTAAGCCGAAGCCAAATCTACAACCATCTCCGATTCCGATGAGCACAGAAGGTGTGGCGGCTCGGCCTGCATTACCAGCTCTGGACCTGCTGGTCCCACCAGCTCCTGCACCGGCAGAACTGGCGAATGAAGTCGCAGGAGATTTGGATGAGCTGAAAGTTCCTGTTGCCGCTGCGGCAGCCGATCTGGATTCGAGCGGCGATGATGATGCTCGGAAACTTCCTGAGTTTCTGCCAGCGGTCGAGCTGCTTCCTGGGAATGCTCCACAGATACTGGCACCTGAGTTGTCGGATAAACCGATCAGTTCCGCGGATGAAGAAGTGCCCAGGCTGGTGGACAGCGACGACCTGCTTGACAATCCTTTTCCCGAGTTGTCCGAGTCGCAAGCCGACGAAACATCTGAATCTGCTGAGCCAGCGGAAGTTGTAAAGTCAGAGGAAGCCGAAGACAGTAACCCATTCAACGATTTGAAATTGGATGCGGAAGAGGCAGCAGCTACTGTTCAACAGACTGCAGCGGACTCGATCCCACTTCCTCCGCTTCCAGAGCTACCTGCTCCTGCGGCACTTGCGACTCCGGATAATGCCGCTCCGGCTGGAAGATTGCCGGAGATCATTCCAGCTGAAAAGCCAGTTGTGAAATCGTCAGCGCCTAGTGGTGCTCACAGTGAAAAGTTGCAGAAGATCGCTGAACGCACCGAGCTGAATGGGCTTAAGGGATTCTGCCCCGTTGCTCTTCGAGACTCACGTGAGTTGAAAGACGCTCGACCTTCATTTCAGGCTGAGTTCAACGGCGATTACTACAACTTCTCATCAGCAGAGGCTCTCGCAAAGTTTAAAGCCGCCCCGGAGAAGTACGCCCCTGCCGCAGGTGGTCAGGACGTTGTGCTGGCTGCCAACGAGGGGACCAGTTGCGAAGGTTCCCTGGATCGAGCCGTTTGGTATCGCAACAAGCTTTACCTCTTCAGCTCAAAGGATTCTCACGAGGAATTCGTTGCTTCGCCCTCGAAATTCGTAGTCGACCAGGCTGATGATGAGTAAGAAATTAAAATCAGCTTAGATGTCATAATAAGTTGCCTAAATTTCAGATGTGTTTAATTGGAGCCGAGGTCTGTGAGTTTCCACTCGCAGATCTCGGTTTCTTATTTACGTTATTGGTATTTGAGTAGATGTCATTTTGTGATTTATGGGGTTTGTATTGGTTGTCGTTTGAGGGTGTTGGCTGAAACGCCGCGGCAGATGTTGCCAGTCTGTACGAATTCGACATCTGAATCGGATTTGACAGATGGAGCATTTCGGCTGCCTGCTGGTGTCAACTTCTGCAAACACCGATACCAGAGGCGCTGAATTGCATTGAGATACGGTCCGGCAGTTATACAATGCTGTGCCTGCTCGGACGGATCCAATTCGCGGACTCCTGTCAATCTTGCATCCACCTCGGTATCGCTTAATACCGGGAACGGTCTCACAAGGACCTCGTTGTTTGCACATCACCTTTCCACTACTCCTGATGCAGAGCTAAGAACACGATGAATTATCATATCCTGCTGACTGGTGCTACGGGGCTGCTCGGACGGTATCTGCTTCGTGACCTTCTCCTTGCCGACACTTCGGTTGCGGTGCTTGTCCGCCGCGGTCGCCGTCAAAACGCTGCAGAAAGAGTCGAAGCGATGATGTTGAGTTGGGAGTCGATGCTCGATCGAGAGCTTCCTCGCCCACACGTTCTCGAAGGCGATCTCACAAAGCCGAATCTCGGGCTGGATGAAGACGAACTCGCCTGGGTGGAACAGAATTGCGACTCCGTGCTGCACAACGCTGCCAGCCTGACGTTCATCAGCTCGGACCCCGATGGCGAGCCGTGGATTTCAAACGTTACGGGAACACAGAACGTCCTCGACGTTTGTGAGAAAACCGGAATCAAAGACTTTCACCACGTGTCGACGTCTTACGTTTGCGGATTGCGTGATGGAGACGTCTTCGAAAACGAACTCGATGAAGGGCAGGAGTGGGGCAACGACTACGAACGCAGCAAAGTTCAGGCGGAAACGCTTGTTCGAAATGCGACGTTCCTGAGTCCGCCAACGTTCTACCGCCCAGCGATCATCGTCGGCGATTCTCAAACTGGTTTCACGACGTCTTTTCACGGCTTTTACGCGACGCTGCATCTGACATATACGCTAAAGAAATCGATGAACGCCGAAATGGGTCACGATCCATCAAAGCCGACTCGTATCACGCTCGACGGAAACGAATGCAAGAACTTTGTGCCTGTCGACTGGGTTTCGGCCGTTACCACCCACGTCGTGACGAACAGGGAGCTTCATGGTCAGACTTATCACCTGACGCCTGAGTCGTCGGTTTCAGCAACTGAAGTCAAGCAGGTTCTCGACTTAGCCATTGGTTTCGAGGGGTCCGTTTTTCACGGGGCCGGCAAGCCTGTCGACGACCCGTCCGAAATCGAGCAACTCTTCTACGAACACATTCGTGTATACGACTCGTACTGGCGTGACGATCCGAAATTTGATGGCACGAACACACGGAACGCGGCTCCGCACCTTCCGTGTCCGACCATCGATTTTGACATGTTGCTGATGATGGCAAACAAGGCGATCGAAATGGACTTCCGGTGGAAGGAAAAAGTTCCAGCTGCGAATGTCGGTGCGACTTCAAGCTAATTCGAGATTGCTTGAAGCTTTTGAATCTACCCAGCTGCGGTCGTGCTTCGGTCGCGGCTGTTTTTGTAGCACGAGCCAATTTGCAATCGTCTCGCGGGTGAGCGGGTGGTGTTCTGAGCGTGTCGCCGTGCCAACAGGACGTTGACAAGCTGAAATTCGCAGGACTACACTCGTAACCTTGTGTTCGGACCGGCTTTAATTAAAGCCAGTTTTTGCGAGAAACGAGTTCTCAATTGACTGGTTTACAATACATTGCCCGGCCGAATTGAGCACGGAGCCACATAGTTCTGCAGGAGTGGAACAGCCAGGATGAGCTTTACTCGATTTGCCCGCCACGTCGTTCCTAGTCTCGCTTTCACTGCGACTTTTTTATCCTACCTGCTCGGTTTTCCCGATGTCCTGCTTGCTGCCGAGGCAGCGAGTGAGGAAGCAGCACGTGCTGCCGGCAATTCACCGATGGTCATTGGCTGTTGGTTTGCCAGTCTGGTTGGATCGCTGATCGCCCTTTTCTTTGCCCGCCGCTTCTTTATGTGGATGGTGATGCAGGACGAGGGCGACGACGAAATGGTGCGTATCGCCGAGCATGTCCGGCAAGGGGCCGACGCTTATCTCAGACAGCAGTACAGACTCGTTGCGATCTTCTTCATGATCACGAGCGTCTTGCTTGCCGCTGTCGCGTTCATCTTTAACGCTCAGTCTGAGTGGGTGCCGTTTGCTTTTGTGACCGGTGGGTTCTTCTCCGGACTTGCGGGCTGGTTCGGGATGAAGACGGCTACGCTGGCGAGTTCACGAACCGCTGCTGCTGCCAGGAATTCGTTGAATCAGGGTCTGCAGGTTGCCTTTCGCAGCGGTGCTGTGATGGGGCTGGTGGTTGTTGGACTCGGGTTGCTGGATATTTGTGCATGGTTTGCTGTGCTCAACTGGATCTATCCGGCCCTGCCCGGCGGCCACGTTCTCGGTCTTGAAGAAATGACTTTGACCATGCTGTGTTTCGGTATGGGAGCTAGTTGCCAGGCCTTATTTGCACGGGTCGGCGGCGGGATTTTCACAAAGGCGGCAGATGTTGGTGCTGACCTCGTCGGAAAAGTTGAGGTTGGGATTCCTGAAGATGATCCTCGTAACCCTGCCACGATCGCAGACAATGTTGGTGACAACGTCGGCGATGTTGCTGGCATGGGAGCGGATCTTTACGAATCATACTGTGGTTCGATTCTTGCCAGTTCGGCACTTGGTGTGGCCGCTTTTAGTGGCTACCCGAAGATGCAGTACATGATGCTGCTACTGCCGATGTTGCTTGCGGGGTGTGGTATCGTTGTTTCAATCTTCGGGATTCATCTCGTAAAGACGGAAGACGGTGCGACTCAGAGAAACCTGCTGGCGGCGATTGGACGTGGCATCAATGTCAGTAGCGTTCTGGTTGCAGTTGTGGCAGCAGGGCTGGTCTATGTTCTGCTCGTTGGCCCGTCGACACAGGTTGATTTTGCGGAAGATTCGTTACTTCCACGAGGCAGCCAGTTGTTCGGCGTGTTCTGGTCGATCGTTACCGGACTGGTCGCCGGAGTGATTATTGGCCGCTGGACCGAGTATTCGACCAGTGAAGAGTTTGCACCAACCAAGCGTATTGCCGATCAAGGCGTGACTGGGCCTGCGACTGTTATCATCGCGGGAATCGCCGAAGGTTTTTACAGCGTCTGGGTGCCGATCGTTGTGATCGGTGTGGCGATCCTGGTTGCATTCGGCTCCTGCACGGGTTTTGACTATGACACTCCTGAGCTGTTTGCACTCGGTCTGTACGGAGTCGCAATTTCAGCCGTCGGTATGTTGAGCACGCTGGGCATCACACTTGCGACGGACGCTTACGGACCGATTGCTGACAACGCAGGTGGGAATGCTGAAATGAGTCATCAGGATCCGTCAGTGCGGCAACGGACGGACGCACTGGACAGTCTCGGAAATACGACAGCCGCGACTGGTAAGGGTTTTGCGATTGGTTCAGCAGCGTTGACTGCTCTGGCGCTTCTGGCAGCGTACGTTGAAGAAGTTCGAGTTGGCATCGACCGCTGGGCTGAAGACTTTGATGACGTGGTAGCTGTGTCGACCAGCCTCGAGGACGCCACTGTCGTCAAGATTGGACGAAACATCGTCGGTGTCCAAATGGCGGCAGGGAAGCATCCAGAGCCATGGTTGTTGATTCCTCGCGTGCGACCTGAGAAAGATTCGGCGATGGACAACATGCTCAATGCCGAAACGGGACAAGGCGTTGAACACGTGAATCTCGATGAGTTGTCAAAGGTCGGGGCGGTCGTCAAGAACCACAAAGCAACAATTCCCGATTTTACGAAGTTTTACGACGTCACGATCATGAATCCAAGGGTGCTCGTTGGGGCATTTATGGGGGTGATGCTGGCCTTTGTGTTCTGTGCGCTGACTATGAAGGCGGTCGGACGAGCTGCCGGTAAGATGGTCGAGGAAGTTCGCCGTCAGTTCCGAGAGATACCCGGAATTATGGAAGGGACTGGTGAACCTGAGTACGCGTCGTGTGTCGCCATTAGCACGGCGGCTGCTCAGCAGGAAATGTTGCTTCCGTCGCTCCTTGGGCTGGTCGTTCCAATTATTGTTGGGTTGCTGCTGGGAGTGGCCGGAGTCATGGGCATGCTGGCTGGTGGCCTGACGGCTGGATTTGCCGTCGCGATCATGATGGCAAATTCAGGCGGAGCCTGGGATAATGCGAAAAAGTACATCGAGTCCGGTGCTCACGGCGGAAAGGGGACGGACGTCCATAAAGCGACCGTTGTTGGGGACACGGTTGGGGACCCATTTAAGGATACAAGTGGTCCCAGTTTGAATATTCTGATCAAACTTATGAGTATGGTGTCGGTGGTGTTCGCCGGGTTGATTGTTAAGTACTGTATCTTCAACTTCTTTTAAGAGTATTCCGTGCCTTCAGGAACCGCCCTCGATATGTCAGTGACCGAAAACAGTCAGGTCGACGAAAACTTTGAAACAGCCAGGCTGGTAGCCCGAATCGCTGATGATTTCCGTGGGAAAGACATTCTTCTGCTCGACATGCGGCCAATTACGCCGATTGTCGACTTCTTTATCGTCGTGACGGCGACCAGCCAGCGACAGATGAAGGCTCTTGGAGAAGAAGTCGCTCGTGTGATGAAAAAACGTGGCCAGCATCGTCTTGGAGAAGAAGGCACGGACGGCGATGGAGTTTGGGTTCTCCAGGATTTCGGTGACGTCGTTCTGCACGTCTTCACGTCGGAAGGCCGTGAGCTCTACGATCTCGAAGGGCTTTGGGCAGACGCTCCACGTGTAGGGTTGGAACTGTCGCAGAATCCCGCTGTGGTGACGGACTCGTCTACGACTGCCGAGTCCGCAGACGAACCCAGTGAATAGGTGGATGCCGATCGCACTTGTCTGACGATGATGCTGGTGGAGTTTCGGACGCAGTAGCGAGATGACTGTTCGCTTGTGGTCGCTGATTCAGTAAATGACCGGTGGCTACGTTGGTCGGGTTTGGTGACTGGATTTCACGGCAGGCCGGGCATTGCTAATTCGGCTGCGACGTTTAACAACTTCTCAGCTACTGCTGCGGCGATTACATCAACAACCAGATGGCGCGGAAGATTTCATGAGTGCACTTCAGGAAATTCGAGATCGGTTTACTCCAGTTCTGGCCAGTTTGACCGACGACGTTGCTTCGTCACTGAGCATGATCCGCTCGTCGCAGGATCCGAAATTCGGCGACTTTCAGGCTAACTGCGCGATGCCTTTGGCGAAGAAATCAGGTGTTGCACCTCGCGATTTGGCGCAGCAGATGGTCGATCGTGCGGAGCTTGATGATCTTTGCGAAACGGTAGAGGTTGCTGGGCCGGGGTTCATCAACCTCAAACTTCGAACCGACTGGCTACAGCAGTGCGCTCGTGAAATTGTCGCTGACGAGCGACTGGGGGTTCAGCGAGTCGAACCTAAGAAGATTGTGATTGACTATTCTTCCCCGAATGTCGCTAAGCCGATGCACGTTGGGCATTTGCGAAGTTCTGTCATCGGAAACTGCCTCGAAAGTGTCCTGCGATTTCTTGGCCATGACGTGATCTCGGACAATCACATTGGAGATTGGGGCACTCAGTTCGGGATGATCATTTTTGGTTATCAGAACTTCGTTGACGAGAATGCGTACTCGAATGAGCCCGTCGCTGAATTAGCACGGCTTTATCGACTGGTGAATCAGCTTTCTGATTATCACGAAGCCTGTCGAAAACAGCCTGCTCTTGAGGAACAGGTCGAGAACATTGCTGAGCAAATTGAAAACCTCGAACATTCTGAAGAGGACCTTAAAAAGAAAAAGAAGGCTCTTAAGAAACTCAGAAGCGAACAGGGTGGGCTAAACGAGGCGCTGTCAGGAATGCTGTTGAAGCGGGACGCAGTTGATTCCGACACCGAACTTCAGAAGCTGGCTACGGGACATTCCGACATAGCGAGGCTTGCTCGGCTGGAAACGGCAAAGCTTCATTCTGGCGACGAGACAAATCGAGCGTTGTGGGATGAGTTTCTTCCGGCGTGTATGAAGGCCCTCGATCACGTGTACGAGAAGTTGGGCGTATCGTTCGACAAGACGCTCGGAGAGAGTTTCTATCAGTCGATGCTCGCCGATGTGGTTGCTGATCTCACGAAAAAAGGACTCGCAATATGTAGTGACGGTGCCATTTGTGTGTTCGCTGAAGATAACGCTGCTCCATTTATCGTGCAGAAATCAGACGGGGCATTCACTTACGCGACGACAGATCTCGCGACGATTCGGTACCGCGTCGAAGAGTTCGGCGCACAGATCATGCTCTACGTCGTCGACACTCGGCAGAGCGAACATTTCAATTTGCTCATGGATACTGCTCGGAGGTGGGGCTACGCAGACGTTGAGATTCAGCACGTGAATTTCGGTACCGTGCTGGGCGATGATCGACGCCCGTTCAAAACTCGGTCAGGTGATACGGTTGGGCTCGAAAGTCTTCTCGACGAAGCCGTCGCGCGAGCTTACGACGTGGTCGTTGCGAATGATCCCGCGGGGAGCCTGGACGAAGACACTCGAAAGTCCGTTGCCGAGGCGGTAGGGATCGGCGGAATCAAGTACGCAGATCTGCATCACAATCGGGAAAGCGACTACGTCTTCAACTGGGACAAAATGCTGGCGAAGAACGGCGACACGGCAACTTACATTCAGTACGCCAATGCCCGAATCAACGGAATCTTTCGGAAGGGCGAGATTGATCTCGCAAAACTCCGTTCGGAGGCTGAGTCACTTCAGCTTGAACATGCGTCGGAACGAAGATTGTTTCTGCAAGTACTCTCATTTGGTGACGCACTCGCAGTTGTTCAGCGGGAAATGCGTCCGAACATGCTGACGCAATTCCTGTTCGACACGGCAAATCGCTTCTCAACGTTCTATCAGGACTGCCCCGTGCTGAAGGAAGAGGACGATTCTGTTCGGACCAGTCGACTGCTGCTTTGCGATCTGACCGCCCGAACTTTGACCCTGGGGTTGGCGTTGCTGGGTATCGATGCTCCGAAGCAGATGTAGGCTACAGGTTCGAAATGAGTTTGCCAGAGATGTACCACTGCAGCGGTTCGGGCAATGGTTCTGCGGCGAATTCGAGGTGAATGACGCGACGGCGTGCGGGATCGGTTGCTCGATGGGATGAATGGAGCAACAGGGGCCTCATTATGACGGCGCCGCCGGACTTCACGCAGCAAGTGGCTGGATCGGTGTTCTGCTGCAGCGTTTCAGATTCTAATGTGTTGAGTCGTGAACTTTGATGAGAACCTGGCAGGACTCGTAATGCGCCGTTTGATTCCGGGCAGTCGTCAAGGTGTAACCGGACTGTCAGCATATTTTGAAGAATGGCCGACGGCGGTTGGACGTGCTGAATGCCTGCCTTGATCGACCACGGCCCGAAGTCTGTTACCGCTTCTTTTTGTCGGACGGCGATCGAGAGATCCTGATGCCAGAAGATGCCCCAGTTGCTCTCGTGCGATTTGTCGAACATCAGCCCTCGAACAAGCATTGCCTGTGCGCCGAGGATTGGCTCGACAAGTTGAGCAATGTCGGAGTGACGGTGCAGTGCCAGTACCGCAGGGACGACTTCGGTCACGTTCCTGATCGCGTAGACGCCGCCGCGATCGCGGACGGAAGTGCTGTCTCGGCTTTCGATGATCGCATGCTCGACAGCAGTTCGTAGAGCATCTACGTCTTCGCGGCCAAGAACGTTCTCAACGATAGAGTAGCCACGTTTTTCGATATCCTGCTGGTAGGTGAGCGAAAGTGTGTGCATTGCCAGGCTCGCATCTAGTCAGTTGTCGTCGCACTTCGGATGCTTGACGACGAAATGTCTTCGCGAAATTGTCTTTCGGGGACCGGTTCGAACAGGTCGTGGAATTCGCTGGGGATCGGTAAATTGTTGAGCGACTGAAATCCGGAGTTGGTCAGACGTCCGGCCACAAGAAAGCAGCAGCCCAGTGAACCGATGGCTTTCAGCGAAGTTTTCATTTCGACTTCGCTGTTGTTGTAGAAACGTGGATCGAGGATTCGCGCGGCAGTGTCGAAACCGATCACAAAGGTTGTGCCGGGAAAGAGTCGCGCCTTGTCAATAAAGAGAGGAACGCCGGTCAACGCGAGAGGAACATCATTAAACTGGTGCCGCCGCTGCTCGATTTCAAAGTTGTTGAGCGGTGGCTTGTCTGCATTGACTAACGACATTTCGAAGTAGACGGAGCCGCCGATTTGCTGTTCGGCGACATTTCTGAGTTTGTGATGCCCGACGTGCACGGGGTTGAACGAGCCCGGCAATAGACCACGAGGGGGTTCGGGGACCATGTCGGTTACGCGTTTGCTCGGAAGCGACCAGACAGCAGCATGGTTGCCCGCCCGGAGTTGAGCGATACAGGAAGGCACTGTCTCGATCTCGATGGCGACTGTTTCATCGATGTGCAGCGTGGAGATTTCGGACGCAGGTAGATTGCCTGCCTTGCAGATTGCGTAAAGCAAAAGCTCTGCAGCGACTGCTTCTTCCTCGACGCGGCTTCTAAGTCCCTTTTTCAGGATCAGCGAAATGACTTGGCTGCTCGAAGTCGATTCCGTGGCGATCCAGATTCGGTGGTCGCCACGTTTTGGCTTTGAACTGGCCAACGAAGCGGTGCAGGAAATTCCGATACAGTCTGCTGAACACTTGCCAGGCGATGATGAAAACCTGACTGCTTTCTGCCAGGCCACAGTTGCCATCGTCAAGGCCGTCTGGCGAGAGCAGAACTGGTCGGGAGTTCGTCCCAGGTGCTCGCTTAATGATGTATTCGCGTATGGGATTGCCACGTCCAGAACTGTTGTCGATGCTCCGGGGATGGTCAGCAGGTCGCTGGCCAGGCGACTGCCCCCGCCGGTCAGACATAACGCTATCTGCCAGGGACTTCCGTAAAGATTCTGAATGGCCTGCTGAGAGGTCGTCACTGTGAAGCTCGCTTTTTTCGCATCGCTATCTGTAGACCGATTGCGAATTGTGAGGCAGTTACTTTACGGACGCCAGCGTTGTAGATGCTTCCTTCAGTCGCCGCTTCAATTCATCCGTGCCAGGATTCGGGTAAAGCAGTTGAGTGACTTTCAACAACTTTGTTGCCTCGTCGAAGTTCTTGAGCAGGATCGAGGATTCGATGACGTGGATTCTGGCGTCCATCCAATCGAGTGAACCGGGCTTTAAGCTGCTTTCGAGTTTGCGAAACTGCAACTGAGCGGCCGTGATGTCGGTTGTTTTTTGGGTTGTGAGTAGCAGTTCTGCGACGCGGCGACGCATGGCAACGTCTTTTGGCTGCTTGCTGAGCATGCGTTTGAGAGTCTCGATGGCGAGACTCGGCTGCCCGATCATCTCGTAGGCTGATGCGACGATCGGTCCGAACGTGTCGATCTGCTCCTCAGAAAGGTCTGCTGGATTCAGCCCGGCGTGCTGCGTTGCTTGCAGTTGGATTGTTCCCACGTTTCTACGTTGATTATCTGGCAGAAACTCGGCAACCGCCGAGAGACCTGACAGGATCCCGGACAAGCGATCCTGATTCAGGAGCACCGTTGATTTCAGAAGCTCAGTAGCAGCGGCAGTATCTCCGAGGCAAGTCAACGAGACGATTCTCAGACCAGTCGCTGTTTCAATCGTACTTTGTGGAAGCGGTGCCCGGCTGGAAGAATCATCAGAAGTGACAGAGGCGAGAATGTGCTGCAGGAGACCGTCGGCAGTTTCAAAGTCAGGTGGCTCCATACTGATCATGATTCTGGCTGTGCGAATGAGAAAATCAGCTTCTGACGACGACAATCCAGCATTTGAGTTCATCGCCGTTTGGACGTACGGGCGGAGCAAGCCAATGATTGCCTGCTCCCATTCGGATCGAGGTTTCTTAAGCTTTCGCAAACGATTGAGGATTGTTTCTGAGCAACGAGCGATGCCAACCATTGCGCCCGGGTAGCGTGTGTGATTGCTCGGCACTGACACATAGAGCTTCAGAGCCTTGGTGGTTTGCAGTCGTTGCTCCTGGAGTTGAGCCAGCATCCAGGTGGATTCTCCGGCGGTTGGCGATTCAGCGAATGCGTTCCGATGATTGTCCAATGCGGCCATGTAAGCTTCGCGACGTTCGGTGTTTGGGGCGTCGCGAAATTGCATTCCCAGGCACCAGGCGACCAGCAGGTCTGCGTCCGCCGCTCGCGCCCCTGTCTTGTTCAATGCCGTGACCTGGCTGAACACGTTGGCAGCTTCAGCGTACTTCTTCAGTTTGAGCAGGATGGAGCCGTATGTGTAGCCGATTTCGGACGCGATTTCGTTTGCTTTTTGCTGTTGAGCTTTCGCGAATGCCTGGGAGTAGCGTTTGACAGCGTTTGGCAGATCACCCATGGCGTAGAGTGCCTGACCTTCACGGACGAGAGCTCCGACTTCCTTGCCATACGTGCTCCGGATTTTCTGATCGGCCAACAGATTCTGCGCGCGCGCCGCCCAGTAGCCGTTGCCCGTCGAAGTGGCGACCTGAATGGCTTGTTGCACCTCCTGCTGCAGTTCGGCGGCCAGAACTGAGCGATTCTTTTCTTCTGCAATCTGTGACAGCCGCAAGAAAACCTGAGCCATCAGGAAATTCAAAGTTCCAGTTAGCTGAGGATGTTTAGTGCGATACTCCCGCAAATAATCTGCCGCATCGATGAAGCGGTCTTCGACAATGAGCAGTTCAACTTGTTCCGTGGCCAATGAATGTTGCACGTTGGCAGGCGGATTGTCCTCGCGCATGGCGTCGATCATGGACCATGCGGCGGCAGGAGTTCCGCGTAGTCTTAACGTGGTCGCATAGGCAAGCTGGCTTTGCCACATGACGTAATCTTTCGACGAGATTGCGGCTAGTCGTCTGAGGATTTCGCTGGACTTGACGAGTGCATCCGCGCGGTCGGTCGGTGAGTCAGACAACAGCCGAGCCTTTTCAAGAAATACGAGGCCGAGTCGAAGCTGGGTTGCTCGTTGAAGAGCTCTTAGCTGGTACGGAAGCAGTCGCTCACCAAGTACGTCGATTTTTGGATTGCGAGCCTGCTCACCTGCTTGAGCATCTAGTTGCTGCAGCAAGGGGATGATTGAATCTGCCAGGCGATGCGCTTCGGCCTTAACCTGTCCGTCGTACGGTGTGAGGTCAAGACGCCATCGCAGGCTTTCGAGTTCATAGGCACTGACAAAAGCGAGTTGCGATTCCAGCAGGATTTGCTGCGGATGGTTCCTCCGACTTTCGAGAATCTGACTGATTGCCTGTCGAGCCTGTTGGAGAAGCTCGGTTTGCTCATCAAGAGTGGCGGCCGTCCGTGAGTGTTGAGCTAGTGTTTGAGATAATTCAACGGCGTACCTGCACCGAGCGAGAAAATCGAGCTTCGGGTCTGCGAGTTTTCGGTGGCAGACGGTTTCCGCCAATGAGTACAGGCCACGCGAACGCAGCCCGTCAAAGTATTGCTCGGTCCACTGCGATGCTTCCCGTCGGGGGTTGTCCTGCGAGAACGCTGGTAATGTTCGCCCGACAATCGCAAGCAGCATTGTCATAAGTACGTATGCGATGGCACCAGGGAGACAGTCAACCGCTCCTTGATGCAGCAATTGCTGAGCTGTGGGGCCGGTTGTCAAAGTGCAGCGCGGCATGTTTGCCGTAAACTTTCACGGTGGGCCGTAGCGTTTGAGTCGCTCAGCATCAAAGGTCAGAAACGTGTAATCGCAATGGTTAAATACGGAGTGATTCGTTGGATCCGCCAGCATAGTTTATCGTACGGACTGGATCGTTGGAGTACCGTTTTACCACTGAAGTAGTATTCACCTTGAGATTCTCATCGTTGTTCAAATATTGACAGGCTGAGTTGTGACTGATTCAGAGACGAAACAAACTCGCCGCTGGGGCAAGCGGGCTGTCGCATTGGCTTGCCTGGTTGTACTCCCTTATCTTGGTCACCAGGTTTACGTTTCCTGGTCGGGGCTTCCCGCCAATATCCGAATTGCGACGGGAAGTGTGGGTGGGCGATATAGAGCGGTGGCCGATGCGTTGGGCGCTGAAATATCTGATCGTAGTGGCAGTTCTGTCGAGATGGTCGAGACTCGTGGTTCGATCGAGAATCTTGATCGGCTCGAACGTGGTGAGCTGGACCTGGCACTATTTCAGCGGGAAGCCGTCGGCTCGGATTCAGCAAATCATTTGTTGATCCGCTCTGTGGGTAATGTGTTTCTAGAGGTCGTGGTCGTTCTCGTCCGGCGGAACTCGGGCATCGATTCCGTTTTCGACTTTAAGGGTAAACGCGTTTCGATCGGTGTGAAGGAATCAGGAGATAGTGCGACAGCCCGATTGGTACTTGCACACTGTGGTCTCTCGATCGATCAGATTGAGCCGTTGGCTTTCGACTATGCCGAAATTGAATCGGGATTTCGCGAGTCGACCCTGGATGCGGCAATGGTTACCGTTGGCCTGGATGCCGACTTCCTGCGGACGATCTCGCGTGATGGTCTGGCTGATGTCATTGCGGTGCCATTTGTAGAGGCCCTTGCTGCAAAGCACCTGGGGATGCAGATGGTTGAGATTCCAGCCGGCAGTTTCTGCACGTCTCCCTCGGCGGGGCCCCCGACGTCTGTTGCGGCCGTGGCTGTTCGGAGTCAGCTGTTAACTACCGATACAGTGCCTGACGCTCTGGTCGGACTCGTCGACGAGATACTGATGGATCAGCGATTTCAACGAGCAAATCGTTTGGGGGAACTATTCACCGAAGGGGAAACATTTGCGAGGACGAGGACGCTGTTTCCATTGCATGATGGAGCGGTTCACTACTTTGAGCCGGAACTCAAGCCGTTGCTTTCGGCTGATTTTGTCGAGGCGACGGAAGGGCTGCGTTCATTCGTTGTGTCGATGCTTTTCGCTGGGTGGCTGATCTGGCGATGGCTGCGCCAAAACCGAATTCGCAAACAGGAGCATCGGCTGGATCGATTTATCCGGAAGTTGCT